>JBBSFF010000014.1:0-15117 GCA_038238995.1 Sphingomonadales bacterium | reverse complement strand
CACGGCGAGGCGACGCGGGCGACGGCGACGACGCTGCTGAGTTTCGGACCGGCGACATGGCCGCATCTGCTCGTCCGCGCGATGCTCGCCGAGCAGCTCTATCGCGCGACATCGCTGCTGGCGGGGCATCCGTATCACCGGGATGGCTAGGCGCGCCCGACCTGCTATATTGACCGACCTGCCGAAGGAATCGCCCATGCCGTCGCCCCGCGTCCGACTCGCGCTGACCGCCAGCCTTCTGGCGCTGCTCCCCGCGCCGATGCTCCAGGCCGCGCCTGAAACCGACACCAACAAGCGTCTCGATGCGCTGATGGACGTCTTCGAACGCGTGCGTGCCGACTATGTCGACAAGACCGACGACAAGAAGCTGATCGAGGGCGCGATCAACGGCATGCTCGCCAGCCTTGACCCGCATTCGAGCTACCTCGACGCGCGCGACTTCGCCAACATGAAGCAGGTCACCGACGGCGAATACGGCGGGCTCGGCCTGTCGGTCTCGACCGAGGAGGGCGCTGTCAAGGTCGTCGCCCCGACCGACGATACCCCCGCCGCGCGCGCCGGGATCAAGTCGGGCGACTATATCACCCGCATCGACGGCGAATTATTGTACGGCGTGACGCTGACCGAGGCGGTCGACAAGATGCGCGGCGCGCCGGGCACGACGATCAAGATCACCGTCATCCGCGAAGGCGCGCCGAAGCCCTTGGAGTTCACCCTCAAGCGCGAGATCATCGTGATCAAGCCAGTCAAGTGGGAGGTCAAGGGCGACGCCGGGGTCATCCGCATCGCCTCCTTCAGCAAGCAGACCGGCCCGGCGACCAAGGCGGCGATCGCGGGAATCGAGAAGCAGCTCGGCGACAAGCTCGGCGGCTTCGTTGTCGACCTGCGCTCGAACCCCGGCGGGCTGCTCGACCAGTCGATCGAGGTCAGCGACGCCTTCCTCGACCACGGCGAAATCGTGTCGCAGCGCGGGCGGACGAAGAACGACATCCAGCGTTATTACGCGCGTAGCGGCGACCTGACCGGCGGCCGGCCGATCGTCGTGCTGATCGACGAAGGGTCGGCGTCGGCGGCCGAGATCGTCGCCGGCGCGCTCCAGGACCAGCGTCGCGCGATCATTCTCGGCCAGCGCAGCTTCGGCAAGGGCTCGGTCCAGACGCTGATTCCGCTCGACGAGACGAGCGCGCTGCGGCTGACGACCGCGCGCTACTACACGCCGTCGGGGCGGTCGGTGCAGGAGGCGGGGATCGAGCCCGACATCGTCGTGCCGCAGCTGTCCGACGCGCTCGCCGCCGATGCCAGTCGCCCGCGGCTGCGCGAGGCCGACCTCAAGCGGCACCTGATCAACGAGGTCAAGACCGGCGACAAGCTGATCGAGACCGACACCAAGGCCGACCCGCGCTTCGCCGATACGCCCGAAACGCTCAAGAAGCGGGGCGTGACCGACTATCAGATGGACTATGCGGTCAGGCTGATCGGTCGCCTCGCGCCCGCGATGACGACACCGGTGCAGACGGCGGCGAAATAGCGGCACCGCCGCCAAGTTTTGCCGGTCGACGCAGATTGGGGACGTGCTAGAGGCTGCGCGTCCATCGAGGGGTCCCGCCACTTGCTCCGCCAGCTCTACGACCGGCTGCTCGTCCTCGCCGGGCGCCCCGATGCCGAGCGCTGGCTGGCGCTGGTGGCGTTCATCGACGGCGCGATATTCACCATCCCGCCCGAACTGCTTCAGCTGCCGATGTCGATCGCGCAGCCGAAGCGATCGCTCCGCTATGCGCTGATCGGCGCAGTGGCGTCGGCGGCGGGGGCGGTGATCGCTTATGCCATCGGCGCGCTGCTGTTCGACGCGGTTGCCGACCCGCTGCTCAACTTCCTCCACAAGAAGGCCGAGTTCGACAGCTTCAAGACACAGGTCGCGGGCAACGCCGCGCTATGGCCGCTCGCGTTCCTGCTGGCGCCGATGCCGGCGGCGGTGGCGGCGGGGAGCGTCCATCTCGGGCTGGCGGGGGCGTTGCTCGCGTCGGTCGTCGGACGTGGCGGGCGGTTCCTGGTCGTCGCGCTTCTGCTCCGCCAGTTCGGCACCGCGGCGCAGCACTTCATCGAGCATCACTTCCACTGGGTGGCGATCGTCGCCCTCGTCCTGCTCATCGGCTTCGTCGTTGTTCGCTATGCGCTCTGACGCGGCGGCGAACGCGTTGGTTCTCGTCGGCAGCGCGGCGATGCTCGGCGGGGCGCTCGCGTTCCAGTACCTTGGCCACCTCGCGCCGTGCGAGATGTGCCTGTGGCAGCGCTGGCCGTATGTCGCCGCGCTCGGCCTCGGGCTTGTCGCGTGGGCGTTGCGGAGCAACCGAATCGTCGTCGCGCTGGCGGCGCTTGCCGTGCTGACGACGGCGGGGCTCGGCTTCTTCCATGCCGGGGTCGAATATCACTGGTGGGCAGGGCCGCAGGCGTGCACCGCGGCGGGCCTCGCGAGCGGCCCCGACTTTATCACCGCCGCGCTGGCGACACCGATGATCCGCTGCGATGCGGCGGCGTGGACGCTGTTCGGCGTGTCGATGGCGGGGTACAACGCGCTGATCTCGACAATCATCGGAGGCGTCGCGTTGTGGCTAGTGAGACCCGTGGCGAAACCATCGACCAGATGATCCGCGTCGACCACGCCGGCGAGTACGGCGCGGCGCGGATCTATGCTGGGCAGCTAGCGGTGATGGGCAACCGCGCCGCGGTCGCGCCCGAGATCGGGCGGATGAAGGCGCAGGAGGCGCGCCATCTCGCGGTGTTCGACCGGCTGATCGTCGCGCGCGGGGTGCGGCCGACGTTGCTCCACCCGCTGTGGCACCTCGCGGGCTATACGCTCGGCGCGGCGACCGCGCTGCTCGGGCCCGACGCAGCAATGGCGTGCACCGTCGCGGTCGAGACCGAGATTGACCGCCACTATCAGGCGCAGCGCGAGGCCTTGGGCGATGCGGACCCCGAACTCTCCGCCCACATCGCCGACTTCCAAGCCGACGAGGTCGAGCATCGCGACACCGCGAGCGCGATGGGCGGAACCGGCTTCCCGGTCATGTCGGCGGTGATCCGCGCCGGGTGCCGCGCCGCGATCGCGGTCACTAAACGGGTCTAATTCGCGGCTTCAGACCAGCCCTAGCGCGACGATCAGGCGGCAGTCGATCACCTTCCCCGCCGCCCGCTGTTCGCCGAGCCAGCCGCCGGTCCCGTCGAGCGCGACGACATGAACAGTGATGTCCTCCCCCGCGACTCCTCCGCCGGGGCCGGTCCGCGTCAGGTCCGAGGCGCGGAACAGCGTGAACATCTCCGCCGACATCCCCGGCGAGGTCGCGAAATCGCCGACCAGCGTCCAGTCGCGCGCGACAAACCCGGTCTCCTCCTCGAGCTCGCGCGCCGCCGCCGCCGCCGCATCGAAGTCGCCGTCGTCGCCGATCAGCCCGGCAGGCAGCTCGATCGTCGCCCGCCCGAGCGCGCGGCGGAATTGCTCGACGAGGACGATCTCGCGCGCGTCGGTGACGGCGATGATCACTGCTGCGTTCATGCCGCCGACGCGCCGCACGAACTCCCACGTCCCCTCGCGGCGGACTTCGAGATATTTGCCCTGCCAGAGAAGCTCGGTCACCGATTCCGCCGCCCCTCGATCAGCGTGTCGACCACGCTCGGATCCGCCAGCGTCGAGGTATCGCCGAGCGCGCCATAGTCGTTCTCGGCGATCTTGCGCAGGATGCGGCGCATGATCTTGCCCGACCGCGTCTTCGGCAGCGCCGGGGTGATATGGACATGGTCGGGCGTCGCGATCGGGCCGATGATCGTCCGCACGCTCGCGCGGAGTTCGGCGAGGAGGGCGTCGGAGTGTTCGATCCCGGCGATCAGCGTGACGTACGCGTACAGGCCCTGCCCCTTGATGTCGTGCGGGAAGCCGACGACCGCGGCCTCGGCGACGTGGGCGTGCGCGACGAGTGCGCTTTCGACCTCGGCGGTGCCGAGCCGGTGGCCGCTGACATTGATCACGTCGTCGACACGACCGGTGATCCACCAATAGCCGTCCGCATCGCGCCGCGCGCCGTCGCCGGTAAAGTAAAGCCCCTTGTAGGTGCTGAAATAGGTCTCGGCGAAGCGCGAGTGGTCGCCGAACAGCGTCCGCGCCTGACCCGGCCACGATCGGGTGATGACGAGGTTACCGCTCGTCGCGCCGTCGAGGAACTTGCCCTCGGCGTCGACCAGAGCGGGCTCGACCCCCGGCAGCGGCAGCGTCGCCGACCCGGGTTTCAGCGCGGTCGCGCCGGGGAGCGGCGAGATCAGCACGCCGCCGGTCTCGGTCTGCCACCACGTATCGACGATCGGCAGCGCGCCCTTGCCGACGACGCGGTGGTACCAGCCCCACGCCTCGGGATTGATCGGCTCGCCGACCGAGCCGAGCAGACGAAGCGACGACAGGTCGTGGGCTTCGACCGGCGCGTCGCCGTCGCGCATCAGCGAGCGAAGCGCGGTCGGCGCGGTGTAGAACACGTTGACCTTGTGCCTGGCGATCGTCGCCCAGAAGCGGTCCGACGCGGGGAAGGTCGGCACGCCTTCGAACATCAGCACCGTCGCCCCCGCCGACAGCGGGCCATAGACGATATAGCTGTGGCCGGTCACCCAGCCGACGTCGGCGGTGCACCAGAACAGCTCGCCCGGGCGGCAGTCGAACACCAGGTCGAAGGTCAGGTTGGCCCACAGCAGATAGCCGCCTGTGGTGTGGACGACGCCCTTCGGCTTACCGGTCGAGCCCGACGTGTAGAGCAGTAACAGCGGATCCTCCGCCGCCATCGGCTCGGGCGAGCACGTCGCGGGAACGAGGGATGCGAGATCGTGCCACCAGTGATCACGGCCTTCGGTCATGGCATTCGGCGTGCCGGCGTGGCGGACGACGAGGATCGCCTCGACGATGCCGGCGAGATCGGCGGCCTTGTCGACCGCGCCTTTGAGCGGCAGCGCCTTGCCGCCGCGAAAGCTGCCGTCGGCGGTAATGACGACACGGCTGCCCGCATCGGTGATCCGCCCGGCGATCGCCTCGGGCGAGAAGCCGGCGAAGACGACCGAATGGACCGCGCCGATCCGCGCGCAGGCGAGCATCGCCACGACCGCCTCGGGGATCATCGGCAGATAGATCGTGACGCGGTCGCCCTTCGCGACGCCGAGCCCGGTCAGCACGTTCGCCATCCGGCAGGTGTCGGCGAGCAGTTCGCCGTAGGTGATGCGGCGCGACGGCGTGGCGGGGTCGTCGGCCTCCCAGACGATGGCGACGCCGGCCGGATCGTGGCGGTCGAGGCAGTTGGCGCTCGCGTTCAACACGCCGTCCTCGAACCAGCGAATGTCGACGGGCGCGAAGCTCCAGTTGCCCATGACGGTCGGCGGCGTCACCCAGTCGAGCCGCCCGACCTGCCCGCGCCAATAGGTGTCGGGGTCGTCGTGCGCGGCGGCGCGCATCGCGGCGGCGGTCGCGGTATCGATGCGGGTGTGCGCGGCCGCGGCGGCGGTCACGGCGTAGATCTCGTCGGTCATCGTCGTTCCCCAAGGCGCTTTTGCCGGACCCTAGCAGGTTCAGCCGCTCAGCGCTTGGGCGATCAACGCGTTGAATAATGTCGTCGCTACCGGGTCGGCCCCCGGGGCGTCGGCGCACACGCGAAACGTCGTCAGCACCGCCTTGCCGCGTCCGAACCAGCGTTCGGCGATGATCGCAGTCGCGCGGTGACCCCAGCCGACGACGAGCCCGGCGGGAAGGTGCGCCTCGTGCTCCCACGGCTTCATGCCGACGAGCACATGGTGCGGCACGACGCGTTCAAACGACAGGTCGAACATCGGGCCGTTGGTCGCGTGCGCCGGGATCGCCGCGAAATGCTCCGACCGCTGGAGCCAGCTGAACGCGGTGATCCAGTCGCCGCGGTACATCGTGTTATCGCGCGCCTGCGCGAACAGCCCGGGGAATGCCTGGTCCATGTGGTACGGCACCGGCATCAGCGACGGCGGCTCGTCGGAGCGGAGCCAGCGACTCGGCCCGTCCTCGACGATCACGAGCACGCGGTGACCCCGCCGGACCGCCTCGACGAGCCGGGTGTCCATTGCCCGCCCGACCGACAGCGCCGCGTCGTCAGGGGTGGCCGCGAGTGTGTAGCCGAACGCGATCAGCCGGTCGCGCAGGCCGTCGTCGTCGGTCCAGATCGGCGGGCTCGCGGGTGGTGCGACCCGCGGGTAAATGCTCAGCGCCTCGTAGTTGCGCGCAAGCACGTTCCCTTTGGCATCGCGCAGCGTTAGCCGGAGCGTCGCCGCGATCGCGGCATCGACGGCGGGCAGCACGACCTCGATCCCGGCGATTGGCACGACCCGGTTTGCCCCCGCCGCCGCGACCGGTACGCGCCCCGACGCCCCAAGCGGTTCGAGGCTCCATTCGAGCACCGCGTCGGGGCCGACGAAGCCGCCGCCGGTCGCGAGCGCGGGCGACCAGTCGAGCGTCTCCCCGGCCCAATAGCCCCAGCGGCGAAAGCCGGGGACGAGGACGATATCGGCGTTGACCTCGGCAAAGGGCGCATGGAACGCGCGCAGGTTGCGCTCCATGTCCATCAACCCATTGGCTTCCCAATAGATATCGGTCAGCTCGGTGATGACATAGCCCTGGATCGACGCGCTGCTGCGGAGCTTCTCGATCTGGTATTTGAGGCCGGTGAACTGATACCACTGCGTCGCGGTGATGAACCCGTCGAAGCTGCCGAAGGCGCGGTCGAGGAAAAAGCTGCGGTAGCGCTGTTCGAGCCCCTTCGGATACGCGACGCCCTCGCCCCATTGCGCGCCGGTTTCGAACCACCACGGGTCGACCGTCCCGCCGCGGCGCAGGTCGCGCGGGTTGGGCAGTCCCCAGACGCCGAATTCGGAGCAGACGAGCGGCTCGTCGCCGCGGCGCTCGGCGTCGCCGTAGGGGGAGAAGGTCCAGTCTTCGCGCGCGGCGAAGCGATCGGTCAGGTGATCCCACTCGCCGCGCCGGTCAGGGACGCCGCGGTAGTAGTGATAGTCCTCGATGTCGGTCTTGACGTGGAAATTGGGGAAGCACGCCGAATTGTCGACCGCGAGGCGGCTCGGGTCGTGGCGTTTGAGCCAGTCATACTGGTCGATCAGCCAGCGGCGATGGTCGGGGTCCTCGGTCAGCCGCGTGCCCCAGTCCTCGTTGATGATCGTCCACGCGACGATCGACGGGTGGTGGCCGTCGCGGGCGATGATGCCTTCGGCGGTGATTCGGGCGCGTTCGGCAGCTTTGGCGCTGAAGCGTTCGAAGTTGGGGAATTCGGTCCACACCAGCAGCCCGAGCCGGTCGCAGACGTCGTAGTATAGCGGATCGGGAACCTTGATGTGGCAGCGGACGGTGTTGAGCCCGAGCGCCTTCGCCTTGCGGAATTGGTCCTCGAGGTAGGCGAGGTTGGGGACGGTGTAGAGGCCTTCGGGGTAATAATCCTGGTCGAGCGCGCAGCGCATATAGAACGGCTGGCCGTTGAGCAGGAACTGGCCGTTCTTCGTCGTGAAGGTGCGGAAGCCGAAGCGCCGCGTCGCCGCATCGCGCACCGTTGTGCCTTCGACGAGCTGGACCGCCAACTCGTAAAGCCGCGGCGCGTCGGGCGACCAGCTGAGCGGCTGCGCGACGGTGATGCCGACCGGCACCAGCGCGCGGTCGCCGCACTCGACTAGCGCCCGCCCGACGATATTGCCGTCGGGGCCGGTGATCGTCGCGATGAGCGTCGCCGCGGCGGCGCCGGGCGACACCGCGACCGACACGCCGATCGCGCCCGAATCGAGATCGGCCCCGAGGATGATCTCACCCAGATGCGCGACGGCGCGGCGTTCGAGCCAGACCGGCTGCCAGATGCCCCCCATCGGTCCGTACCAGCTCTGCTTGCCGTGCGGGATTTCCTGGAACGGGTGGTCGGGGAACTCGGCGCGGTCGTTCGACGGCAGCGTCACCTTCACTTCGAGACTGTTGTCGGCCCACAGCGCCTGGCGGTCGAGCGTCACCTCAAAGCCGAGATAGCCGCCCTCGTGCGCCTTTACCCGGCGGCCGTTGACATAGACCTCGGCGAGATAGTTGACCGCGCCGAAGTGGAGCACGACCTCGTGGCCCCCGTCGCCGTTGGCATCGCCGTGCTGCCAGCCGCGCGGCAACGTGAAGTTGCGCCGGTACCACGTCACCCCCTGCGTCTCGCGCAGATCGTCGAACTGTGCCTGCCAGACGCCGGGAACCTGGATCGCGCGCCATGTTTCCTCGCGGTCGAGACGGAAATCCCAAACGCCGTCGAGTGACACGCGGTCGCGCAACGGGGCGGGGGCGATAAGTGCGGTGGCCATCGCCGCCAAGCCTAGCAGCGGCGTCCCGAGCGTCTAGCGCGAAAGCGCCGCAATATACCGCGCCGCAGCAATTCCGACCTCGGTCGCCGTCATCCCCGGGCGATAGACGCCGCCACCGAGCCCGAAACCGGCAGCTCCGGCGACGGTCCACGCTGCCATGCCGTCGGGCGTGATGCCACCGACAGGAAGAACGGGGATGTCCTTCGGCAGCACCGCCCTGTGCGCCTTGAGGATCGTCGGCGACGCGGCTTCGGCGGGGAACAGCTTGAGCGCGTGCGCCCCCGCCGCCAGCGCGGCGAACGCTTCGGTCGGGGTGAAGTAGCCGGGGGCGGATACCAGACCGGCGGCGACCGTCGCGGCGATCACCTGCGCATCGGTGTTCGGGCTGACGATCAGCGTGCCGCCGACGTTCGCGACCTGCGCGACCGCCGCCGGGGTCAGCACCGTGCCCGCACCGACCGTCGCCGCGCCGTCGAAATGTCGGGCCAGCAGCGCGATGCTGACCAGCGGCTCGGGCGAGTTGAGCGGCACCTCGATGATCCGGATGCCCGCGGCGACGAGCGCGTCAGCGACCGCGACAACATGCGACGACGTCACGCCGCGGATGATCGCGATCAGCGGGCATCCGGCGAAGTGCGTGCGGAAGGTGTCGAGATGGGTCATGCTAAGGCTCCGGCGATCGCGGTCATGCCGGCGATGAATGCGGCGTCGCCGTCGCGCTCGACCGCCTCGCGCCCGGAGCGGACCAAGGCGGCGGCGAAGCGATCGGTCAGCGCGGGCGACCCCAGCACCGGCACGACGTCGGCGCGGAGCCGCCCGAGCCCGGTCCTGACGTCCGAGCCGATCAGCAATCCGGAGACATACGACGCGGCGTGGACGGCGTCGGCCTTCCCGAGGATGACGCGTGCCCGCGCGGTGAACAGTTCGGCGGTAAGATCGGCGTTGGCCAGCGCATGGTCGACCCCGGCGAGGAACGCGTCGTCGACCGGTGCCGGGTGCGCGAGCAGGTCGGACAGGATCGACCTGTGCGCGAGCGCGGCGAAGATATCGCCGGTCATCACCGTTCGGAAGCGCGCGATCCGCCCTGCCTCCAGCTCGACCCATTTGGTGTGCGTGCCGGGGTGGCAGACGAGGCCGTCGCATTCGAGCGTCGCCGCCGCGCAGTCGCCGAGCAACGCGACCTCCTCGCCGCGCATGATGTCGGCGCGGTCGCCGTCGACGAACGACACGCCGGGGACGATGCCGACGCCCGGCTCGACCCAGCTGACCGCCGCTGCGACCTCGGCGAGCCCGGCGGGGGCGGCGACGTACGGCACCTCGCGCCAGCCGCGGTTCGACCCGATCATCCCCGCCATCAGCAGCGGTCGCCCGCCGGCGCGCGCTCGCAAACCGGCGACGGCGGCGGGGAAGTCGGTGCAGCTGAGGATGCCTTCGCCGTCGACCATCGGCGCGCTCGGCGTTCCGGCGGCATCGATCGCCCACGCGCGGCGGTTGGTCGTGCCCCAGTCGACCGCGACGAAGCCGTGGTCAAACACCGTTCGCCACCTTCCAGACAACCGCGCGGAGGAGCACCCACAGCGCGACGACCGCCATCACGGCGAGCCCCGCCCCCACCGCCCAGAAGGCCGCCGGGTTTTCGTGCCGTCGGAAGCGTCGTCGCCGCGATGGCATCTCGCCAGTGATCAACCCCCAGACGAGAACGCTCCCCGCGCCGAGCGCGACGACGAGCGCCAGCCAATCGCGCCAGTGTCCAGCGGCGGTCATCAGTGCGATTCCCGCGTGACGACACTGCCGCTCGACCCGCGCAGGAAGTCGAGGTCGGCCCCCTGATCGGCCTGCAGGACATGGTCGACATACAGCTTATACCAGCCCCGGTCGTACGCCGGCGGCGTCGGCACCCAAGCGGCGGCGCGCGCGGCCATTTCCGCTTCATCGATCTCTAGCGTCAGCGTCGCATTGGCGGTGTCGAGTGCGATCATGTCACCGTCGCGGACCAGTGCGAGCGGGCCGCCGATATGCGCTTCGGGCGCGCAGTGGAGGACGACGGTGCCGAACGCGGTGCCGCTCATCCGCGCGTCGCTGACGCGGACCATGTCGCGCACCCCGGCTTCAAGAAGTTTGCGCGGGAGCGGCATATTGCCGACCTCGGGCATGCCCGGATAGCCGCGCGGGCCGCAGCCCTGGAGGACCATGACGCACGACGCGTCGATATCGAGGTCGGGGTCGTCGACGCGCGCGTGGAAATCCTCGATCGAGCCGAACACCACCGCGCGCCCGCGATGCTGGAGGAGTTCGGGCGACGCCGCTCCCGGCTTGATCACCGCGCCACGCGGGGCGAGGTTGCCCTTGAGGATCACCAGTCCGCCCCCGGCCATCAGCGGCGCGTCGACCGGACGGATGACCTCGGGATTGTCGTTGCGCGACGCCCCGGCGACCGCGCGCAGGCTCATCCCCGACACGCCGACATGGTCGAGGTGCAGCCGCTCGCCAAGCTCGGCGATCACCGCGGGGACGCCACCGGCATAGTGGAAGTCCTCCATCAGGTACCGTCCCGACGGCATCAGGTCGACGAGTAGCGGCACGCTCGCGCCAAGATGCTGCCAGTCGGCGAGGTCGAACGTCACCCCCGCGCGTCCGGCGAGCGCGAGGAGGTGGAGGACCGCGTTGGTCGACCCGCCGATCGCCGCACAGATCTTGACCCCGTTTTCGAACGCGTCGCGCGTCAGCACGTCGGCCATCGTCGCGCCCGCCAGGACGAGTTCGACGATGCGGTTGCCGGTGCGGTGCGCCATCGCCTTGCGCCGCGCGTCGACCCCCGGGATCGTGCCGTTATAGCTTAGGCTCAACCCCATCGCCTCGAAGATGCACGCGAGCGTCGACGCCGTTCCCATCGTCATGCAGGTGCCGGGCGAGCGCGACATGCCCGCCTCGGCGGCCATGAAATCGGCGTTCGACATCGTGCCGGCGCGGACTTCCTCGCTGAAGCGCCAGACGTCGGTGCCGCTGCCGATATCCTTGCCGCGGAACTTGCCGTTGAGCATCGGACCGGAGGACACCAACATCGCCGGCAATCCGACCGACGCCGCCCCCATCAGCATCGCCGGGCTATTCTTGTCGCAGCCCCCCATAAGCACGACGCCGTCCATCGCATAGCCGCGGATCGATTCCTCGACGTCCATGCTCATCAGGTTGCGGAACAGCATCGCGGTCGGGCGGATCTGCGTTTCGCCCAAGGACATCGCCGGGAACTCGAGCGGGACGCCGCCCGCCTCCCACACCCCGCGCTTGACCCCCTCGGCGATGTCGCGGAGGTGGCTGTGGCACGGGTTGAACTCGCTGAAGGTCTGGCAAATGCCGATGATCGGCTTGCCGTCGAAGACATGGTCGGGAAACCCTTGCGCCTTCATCCAGCTGCGGTGGATGAAGCCGTCGCGGTCGCGCTTGCCGTACGTCGCGGCGGAACGGAGCGGTTTGGGATTGGTCATGGTACGATAACGCCGTAGCCGGGTCGCGGTCGCACCGCCACCACGCGCGAAACTTACAATGTTTGTAACGTGCAGATCGACGGGCGCTCAGCCTATCACCGGTGCATGGGCAAACGAGGTCGCGGCATGATCAACGAAGACGCGCATTCGAGTCGGAAATCGACGCATGGGAAGGGCCTCTGGGCGGTCACGATCATCGCGATCCTGGCGAGCAGCAGCGCGCGCGCTGTCGTCACGCCGTACACGACGCAGGCCAGCTTCAGTGCCGCCACCACGATCACGAACACGGCCACCTTCGAGTTGTTCAACATCGGGCCTCGCACCAGCCCGCTCACCGACGATGACATCTTGCTGACCAAGCTTGCCATCGACTTATATATTGTCGGCGCGGGCGGAGCTCTAACTCTGAACTCCGTAAGCTTCCCGACGCAGTCACTAAGCGCGAATGGCGACGAGAATTTTGATTTCCGCCTCGCCTCGGGTGCGACATTCGATAGTATCGGAATTGATTACGCGACCAATTCGTACGCCGCGCCGGTGTTGTCGCTATACACTCCCGGTAACGTTCTGATCGGAAGTTTCACGGTTCCGCTGGGGCACGATACGCTCGGCTTCTTCGGGTCGCGATCGTCGACGCCGATCGGTTACGCTCGAAGCATCGTTACCAACGGGTCGATCGAGGACAGCGCGGTCGACAACGTGCGCATCGGCGTAAACCCCGCGGTTGCCGCCGTTCCCGAACCGGCGATCTGGGGGCTGCTGCTTACCGGCTTCGGCGCGGTCGGCATCGCCGCTCGGCGGCGACAGCATGGCGTGGTCGTCGCCTGAGATGGCCTAGCTTTCGCGTCGGCAGGCGCTAGACTATCGGCGTGGACACCGACCTGACCCACCCCGGCTGGCGCTGCCTGTGGGACGCGCACTGCGACCTCGGCGAGGGGCCGATCTGGGACGCGCGGACGGGCGTGATCGCCTTCGTCGATATCAACCACGCGGAGCTTCGCCGCTACGATGTCGCGACGGAAGCGACCGCGATCTGGACCGCGCCGTGTCGCGTCGGATCGATCGGCGTGCGCGAAGGCGGTGGCTTCGTCGCGGGAACCACATCGGGTTTCGCCACCCTCGACCCCGACGGCAATGTCTTCGACGTCATCGGCCATCCCGAACCCGATGTCGTCACCAACCGGTTCAACGACGGCAAGGTCGACCCGCACGGCAACTTCTGGGCGGGGACGATGGACGATCGGCGGCGGGAGCGGTCGGGCGTGTTATACTGTCTGCGGCCCGACCGGACGTGGACGGCGATCGACCTTGACTACCGGATCACCAATGGTCCGGCGTTCAGCCCCGACGGGCGCACATTGTATCATACCGACACGATGGACGGGACGACCTTCGCCTTCGATCTCAGCCCCGACGGGCTCGTCGCCAACCGCCGCGTGTTCCGCGATTGGCACGATGTTTCGGGGCACCCCGACGGGATGACGACCGACGCCGAGGGCCACCTGTGGGTCGCCTTCTGGGGCGGCTGGTGCGTCCGTCGGATCGCCCCGACCGGGGAGATCGTCGCCGAACACGCGCTACCGGTGTCGAACGTGTCGAGCGTGGCATTCGGCGGCCCCGGACTCGACCGGCTGTTCGCCACCAGCGCGCGGCAGGATTTGACATCGACACAGATCGCCGACCAACCCCTTGCGGGCGGGCTGTTCGAGGTGCTCGGCCACGGCGTCACCGGGCTGCCCGGCGGGGTCTACCGTGGCTGACGCGACGATCACGCTGACGACCGGCGACACGGTGTTGACGCTCGCGCCCGAGGCCGGGGGCGGCATCGCCGCGTTCCGCTGGCGCGGGCGTGCGGTGATGCGCGACGCGCTGCCCGGCGCGGTTGCGGCGCGCGACCCGCTCGGCCTGAGCGCGTTTCCGCTCGTGCCGTATTCGAATCGCATCGATCGGGGCCGCTTCGACTGGGGGGGACGGGGCGTCCACCTCCCGCTCAACATGCCGCCCTCGCCGCACAGCATCCACGGCCTCGGCTGGCACCGACTGTGGGCGGCGAGCGCGGTGACCGCGACGACCGCTCGGTTGACCTATGTCCACGTTGCCGACGCGTGGCCGTGGGATTTCGTCGCGACGCAGGATTTCGTCGTCCACCCGAACGGGATCGAGTGGGTGATCGCGGTGACGAACCACGGTGCGACGTCGATGCCCGCCGGGCTTGGCCTCCACCCGTATTTCCCCAACCCGGCGGGCACGCGGCTCACCGCGCGAACCGAGGGCTGGTGGGAAACCGATGCCTTCGTCATGCCGACCGCGTATGTCGCCGACCCGACGACCAACCTCAGCGAGCGGCTGCATCCGATCTATCAGGACACCGACAACGTCTTCGCCGGGTTCGGCGGCGACGCGACGCTTGCATGGCCCGACGGCGTGTCGCTCGACATCGTCGCCGGACCGGCGGCGCGGTGGATGGTGGTTTATGCCCCGGTCGGCGACACGATCACCGCGGTCGAGGCGGTGACGCATCCGACTGATGCGCTCAATATTCCCGGTCATCCGGGGATCGCGACGCTTGGCCCCGGCGAAACCTTTGCGCTGGGGACGAGCTACCGGCTTCGCGGATAGCCACTACGCGAAATTTGCTTTACGTTCGCGGAAGCGGAGCAGGAGACGCAGCCATGGCCGACCATTTCGATGTGCTGATCGTCGGGGCCGGCCTGTCGGGCATCGGCGCGGCGGTCCATCTGGCGAAGGACTGCCCCGACCGCAGCTTCGCCATCCTCGAAGGGCGCGCGGCGATCGGCGGAACGTGGGACCTGTTCCGCTATCCCGGCATCCGCTCCGACAGCGACATGTTCACCCTCGGCTACAAGTTCAAGCCGTGGACGGCGGCGAAGGCGATCGCCGACGGTCCGTCGATACTGTCGTACGTCCGCGAAACCGCGGCGGAGAACGACGTCGAGCGCCATATCCGCTTCGACCACAAGGTCGCCGCCGCGTCATGGTCGAGCGCCGATGCGCGCTGGACGGTGACCGCGACGCACGGCGACGGGTCGAGCTCGACGACGACCTGCAGCTTCCTGTTTATGTGCAGCGGCTATTACAGCTATGCCGAGGGGCACACCCCCGAATTCGGCGGCGAAGGCGACTTCGCGGGACAGATCGTCCATCCGCAATTCTGGCCGCAAGATCTCGACTATGCGGGCAAGCGTGTGGTCATCATCGGCAGCGGTGCGACGGCGGTGACACTTGTCCCCGAAAT
>JBBSFF010000013.1:0-15657 GCA_038238995.1 Sphingomonadales bacterium | reverse complement strand
CGTGGAAATATCCGTCGTGTGTCCTGTCGGGCGAAGGCTCGATCGGCGAATTCTATTCGGTCGCGGTGACCAACAATCGGCAACAGGCCGACACCGGCACCAAGATGATCCACCTCGGCAAGAACACGCGGTCGACGATCGTGTCGAAGGGGATTTCGGCGGGGCGGTCGGACAACACCTATCGCGGCTTGGTCCGTGTCGCGGCGTCGGCGGAGAACGTCCGGAACTTCACCCAGTGCGATTCGCTCCTGCTCGGGTCGCAGTCGGGGGCGCATACCGTGCCGTACATCGAGGTCCGCAATCCAACCGCGCAGATCGAGCACGAGGCGACGACGTCGAAGATTAGCGACGACCAACTCTTCTACGCTATGTCGCGCGGGTTGAACGCCGAGGAATCGGTCGCGCTGATCGTCAACGGCTTCTGCCGCGAGGTGCTCAAGCAACTGCCGATGGAATTCGCGGTCGAGGCGCAGAAGCTGCTAGGCATTTCGCTGGAGGGAAGTGTTGGCTAAGCGCTTCGTCCTGATCGGTCTTTTCACGCTGTCGGCGTGCGATGCGCCCCCGCCGCGCGAGCCCGTCGGCGGGCAGGTCGAGCGCGCCAAGGTCGATGCCGCGACCGCCGACTATGCCGCGTGTCTCGACGCGGCGGTGAAGCGCTTGGCGACCCCGACGACGCAGGCCGCCGACGCGTCCGATGCGGCATTCAAGGAATGTTCGCCGGTGCGGGTGAAGCTCGTCGCCGAGGTCAGCAAATTCCGCCGGATCGGCACCCCGAAGGAATCGGCGGACTGGAACGCGGCGGTGGCCGAGCAATCGGTGTCGGCGATCGAGACCGACTTGCGTAGCCAGACGGTCGTAACCGCCGTCAGTACCAAGCTCGACCAGGAAAAAGACCAGTAATGCTGACGATCACCGACCTCCACGCGACCGTCGACGGCAAGACGATTCTCAACGGGCTGAGCCTGACGGTCGGCGCGGGCGAGGTCCATGCGATCATGGGGCCGAACGGCGCGGGCAAGTCGACGCTGTCGTATGTGCTCGCCGGGCGCGCGGGCTATGCGGTCACCGGCGGTTCGGTGACGCTCGACGGAACCGACCTGCTGGCCCTGGAGGCGCACGAGCGCGCGGCGGCCGGGCTGTTCCTCGGGCTCCAGTACCCGGTTGAGATTCCCGGCGTGTCGAACCTGACCTTTCTGCGCACCGCGCTCAACGCCCAGCGCCGCGCGCGCGGCGAAGTGGAGGCGTCGGGGGCCGAGTTCATGAAGCTCGTCAAGATCGAGGCCGAGGGCTTCGGCCTGTCGATGGATATGCTCAAGCGTCCGGTCAACGTCGGCTTCTCGGGTGGCGAGAAAAAGCGCAACGAGATGGTCCAGATGGCGGTCCTGAACCCCCGCGTCGCGGTGCTCGACGAGACCGATTCTGGGCTCGACATCGACTCGCTGCGGGTGGTGTCGGACGGCATCAACCGCGGACGCTCGCCGACCCGCGCGACGCTGCTGATCACCCATTATCAGCGGCTGCTCGACTATGTCGTGCCCGACCGGATCCACGTCCTGGTCGGCGGGCGGATCGTCCGCATCGGCGGGCCCGAGCTCGCGCACGAACTCGAGCGCGACGGCTATGCGCTGGATCAGGCCGCGTGACGGTCATGATCGCGTTGGCCCTGCTCACCCAGACCGCGCCGCCCGACGCGACGCGCCTGCCCGCCGACATCGTCGTCACGGCGAAGAGCCCGTACGATTGGATCGGCAATGTCGCGACCCGCGACGGCACGCCGACATGCACCACCGAAGTCAGCATGGGCGACGCCGAGAAGGACGCGATCATGTGCAGCGCCCTGCTCATTTGTGGCCCGCGGTTCCAGCCGCAGATCGATGCGCTGGTTCGCCCCGCGATCGCCGCAGGCACGATCAAGTCCCGGGCCGACGAACTTCGCGTGTCGCGTCCGGTCATGGCCCTGTACGACAAGTGCATGGCCGACCGGTTCAAACCCGCGCTCCGGGCGTTGGCCAAGCAGCGGAGCCTGCATTGATCGCGCTCCCGACCCGCCGCGACGAGGCGTGGCGCTACAGCGATCTCGCCGCCGTCGCGCGCGTCTGGCCGATCGCGGCCCCCGAGGTCGTCGTGGTCCCCGCCGGGACGACGCTGACGCGCGACGTCCTCCAGGATGCCGCCGATGGCGCGGTCGGGATCGTCCAGCTCGACATCACCGTCGAAGCGGGGGCGCGGCTCGAAATGACCGTGCTCAATATCGGCGGCAGCTATGGCCGCGTCGCGCTCGACGTGACGCTGGGCGACGGGGCGCACTTCGGGCTTGGCGGCGTGATCCTCGGGCGCGGCGAGCAGACGCTCGAGATCGTCACCACCGTTCGCCACGCCGCGCCGAACGCGACGAGCCACCAGACGATCCGTACCGTCCTCGACGACACCGCGACCGGCAGCTTCCTCGGCAAGGTCGCGGTCGCGCGCGATGCGCAGAAATCCGACGCGGTCCAGTCGGTCAAGGCGTTGTTGCTGTCGCGCGGTGCGACCGCCAACACCAAGCCCGAACTCGAAATCTTTGCCGACGACGTCAAGTGCGCCCACGGCGCGACGGTCGGCGAGTTGAACGCCAACGCCTTGTTCTATCTCGCCAGCCGCGGAATCGGGCCCGACGAGGCGAAGGCATTGCTGACCGAGGCATTCATCGCCGACGCGCTGATCGGGAACGAGACGTTCGCCGCCCGCGCGATCGAATGGTTGCGAGGCATCGCATGAACGCCCCCGTCTTCAACCTTCGCCACGACCACCGCGCCGACTTCCCCGGCCTTGCCGATAACTGGGCGTACCTCGATTCGGCGGCGACTGCGCAGAAGCCGGGGGTCGTGATCGACGCGATCGCGCGCGCATATGGGCCCGACTATGCGACCGTCCACCGCGGCGTCTACGAACGCTCGGCGACGATGACCGAGCGGTACGAGGCGGCGCGCGCGACGGTGGCGCGCTTCATCGGCGGCGCGGCGGACGAAATCGTTTTCACCCGCGGCGCGACCGAGGCGATCAACCTCGTCGCCAACAGCTGGGGCAACGACCTCCAGCCCGGCGACCGCATCCTGATCTCGGCGCTCGAACACCATAGCAATATCGTGCCGTGGCAATTGCTCCGCGACCGAACCGGCATCGCGATCGACGTCGCGCCGCTCACCGCCGATCACCGGATCGACCTCGATGCGCTCGAAGCGATGCTGACGCCACGGACCCGGCTGGTCGCGGTGACGCACATCTCGAACGTCCTCGGCGGCGTCACCGACATCGCGCGGGTCGCGGCGGCGGCGCATGCATCGGGCGCGCTGCTGCTGGTCGACGGCTGTCAGGCGGCGCCGCGTCTCTCGATCGACGTCGCCGCGCTGGGGGCCGATTTCTACACCTTTTCGGGCCACAAGCTGTACGGCCCGACTGGCATCGGCGTGGTCTGGGCGCGTCGCGACCTCCTCGCCGCGATGCCGCCGTGGCACGGCGGCGGCGCGATGATCGAGACGGTAACCTTCGAGCGATCGACCTACGCCCCCGCGCCCGCGCGGTTCGAGGCGGGGACGCCGCATATCGTCGGCGCGATTGGGCTGGCGGCGGCGATCGACTATGTCGAGGGCATCGGCATCGACGTTATCGACACGCACGAACGGACCCTTGCACGCGCCGCGCGCGAGCGTTTGCGCGGCATCAACTCGCTAACGTTGTTCGGCCCCGAGGACTCGGCGGGCATCATCAGCTTCGCGCTCGCGGGAGTGCATCCGCACGACATCGGTACGATATTGGACGAAGGCGGGGTCGCGATCCGCGCCGGGCACCACTGCTGTCAGCCGCTGATGCACATTCTGGGCGTGCCGGCGACCGCGCGCGCGAGCTTCGCGGTGTACAACGATTTGAGCGACGTCGAGCGGCTGGTCGACGGGGTCAAGCGGGTGACGAGGATTTTCGGATGACGGAACGGATGTTCAGCGTGGAAGAGGTCACCGAGGCCCCGGTCGTGGTGAAGGCGCCACCGGTTGGTTCCGCGCACCAGCGCGATTACCTCGAAGGGTTCCTCGCCCAGCCACCCGCGACGATCCCCGTCGATGCCCCCGGCGGCGAGGTTCACGACGCGGTGATCGAGGCGCTGCGCGGCATCTTCGACCCCGAAATTCCGGTCAACATCTACGACCTCGGCCTGATCTACGGCGTCGAGGTCGACGGGGGGCACGTCACCGTGTCGATGACGCTGACAACCCCGCACTGCCCGGTCGCCGAGACGATGCCCGGCGAGGTCGAGATGCGCGTAATGACCGTCCCCGGAGTCGCTACCGCCGACGTCAATCTTGTCTGGGACCCGGCGTGGGACCCGGGCAAGATGTCCGACGAAGCGAAGCTCGAACTGGGGATGCTATGACGACCGCGACCCTCGCCCGTCCGCCGCGCGTCCGGCCCGCGCCAATTACCGTCACGCCGAGCGCTGCCGCGCGGATCGCCGACCTCATCGCGCGCGCGCCTGAAGCCGCCGCCGGGGTGAGGCTGACGACGCCGAAGCGTGGCTGCTCGGGACTCGCGTATTCGCTGACCTACGTTACCGAGGCCAAGCCCGGCGATGAGGCTGTGGCGACGCCCGGCGGCACATTGTTCATCGATGGCGGCTCGCTGATGTACCTGATCGGCAGCGAGATGGACTGGGCCGAGGACGACTTCGCCGCCGGCTTCGTGTTCAACAATCCCAACGCGAAGGGCATGTGCGGGTGCGGCGAGAGCTTCACGGTGTGAGACTTGCCGGGATCGCGGCGGCGCTGCTGCTGAGCCTTGGCGGCTGCATCTCGACCGTCGTCGGGGCCACGGTTGATGTCGTGACCCTGCCCGTCCGTGTCGTCGGCGCGGGGATCAACGCCGTCGTCCCGGGCCAGAGCGAGCGCGACCGCCAGCGTGGCAAGCGCGACCGCAAGGCCGAGGAGGCCGAACGCAAGGCGAAAAAGAAAGCCGCGCGCGAGCAGAACCGCAGTTAGGCGCTTATCCCGGGTCGCGCGACAATGCGGGCCACGCCGCCCAGACGCCGATCGCGTGGACGATCCCGAAGGCGAGGACGATCGCCGAATTCCATAGCCAGAAGGCGTTGAGCATATCCGGGCGGACCACCGCCATCGGCACGACCATGAGGCCGCGCAGCAGATACACGGCGGTGATCGCGACCAGCGCGGTCCGCAGCAGCGGCAGCTTCGGCAGCAGGCCCGCGCCCGAAAACGCAAAGGCCGCCCACACCGCCAGCACAGCGGCGATCAGAAGAGTCACCGGCACCGCGCCGCGCCCCCGTTCGGCCATCTGCGTCAACTTCTCGCCCGCGCCGAAGAAACGGTACCATGATGGTCCGCCAAAGATAATTGCGACGTGGAGCGCCGACGCAACCGCGCTTAGCCCGCCACCGACGGTCAGCCAGGCTTTGCCATCAATCATCGGGTCCGAGGCTTGCGTCGAGGTCGCGCGGGCGGATGAAGTGGCGCAGGTGCGCGCATCCCGCCCCGGCATCGCGCCACGTCGCGACGTCGAAGTCGAGCACGGCGAGCGTCGCGGTCGGGTATTTGATCTCAGCCTCCCCGCGCAACGGATCGGCATCGGGGGTGACGAGCAGCAGCAGATCCTCGAGCCCCGGATTATGCCCGATCAGCAGCGCCATTGTCGCGCTCGCCTCGAAATTCTGGACGATATCGAGCAGCGTCACCGCGCTCGCGAGGTAGATGCGCGCGTCGAACAGCGGCTGCAGCCGCCGCCTCAGCCCGTCCTCGACTCCCTCGATCGTTTGCCGGACGCGCACCGCCGGGCTGGCGCGGACATGGTCGAAGGGTGCGCCGTCGTCGCCGAGCCCCTCATCACGCAGCCACTGCCCGATTCGCGCCGCCGCCCGCCGTCCACGCCCATTCAATGGCCGGTCGAAGTCGCGCTCGACGGGATCGTCCCACGCCGACTTGGCATGGCGGAGCAAGGTCAGCGTCTTCACGGCGGCGGCCCTTCGTCACGAGCGTTCGCCCTAGCGGTCGCGCGCGATCATGACAACGAACGTTTAACCAACGGCGGCGCGAACCCGCTGGCCGTCGCGCACGGCGGCGACCGCGTCGTCGATGCCGACGCGCTCGATCCGCGTGCCGCCGGGGAAAGCGGCGAGCAGGCGCGACGGCACGGCGGGGCCGATCAGGACGAAGGTGCCGCGGTCGTCGGCGCGGCGGATCAACCGCCCGAACGCCTGCGCCAGCCGCCCGGCGGTGACGAGATCGTCGTACGCCGCACCTCCGAACGCCGCCCGCCGCGCGGCGTGGAGGACGGTCGGGCGCGGCCACGGCACGCCCTCCATGACGACGAGGCGGAGCGACTGGCCGGGAACATCGACGCCGTCACGCAGCGCGTCGGTGCCGAGCAGCGAAGCCCTTGGTTCAGCACGGAAAATATCGACCAGCGTGCCGGTGTCGATCGGGTCGACGTGCTGCGCGTAGAGCGGGAACCCGGCCTTCGCCAGCGGGTCGGCGATCCGTGCGTGAACGGCCTTCAGCCTCGCGATCGCGGTGAACAGCCCGAGCGTTCCGCCGTCGGCCGCCTCGATCAGCCGCCGGTACGCGGTTGCCAACGCGGCGATGTCGCCGCGCTTGATGTCGGTGACGATCAGCACCCGGGCGTTGGCGGCATAGTCGAATGGGCTGTCGACCGCGAAGCGGTGCGGTGGCAGCGCAAGATGCGACACGCCGGTGCGGAGTTCGGAGGTTCGCCAATCACTGTCCGCACCGGCGTCCGCACCGCCGTCCGCACCAGCGCGCACCACTGTCCGCGCACGCAGCGTAGCCGAGGTCACTACGACCCCGTGCGCCGGTTCGAACACCGCCTTCGCCAGCGGGCGGGTCGGGTCGAGCCAGTGACGGTGGACGCCGACGTCGAGCTCGCGTCCCTCGATGCGGTCGACCGCGAACCAGTCGATGAAATCGGCGTCGGCCGGGCCGCCGAGCCGCGCGAGCAGGCCGACCCACGCGGCGAGCGTCTGGCCGCGCAGCCGCAACCCCGCCGCCGCCCCCTCGACCCGCGCCCGCGCCGCGCCGTCGAGCCAGTCGGGAGCATCGTCGAGCACCGCGACGAGCCGCGCCTCTAACGCCGCAAGCGGTCGGGCGAGCGCGTCCAACACTTGCGCCGCAACCTCGGCGGCCTCGACGATTGCGGGCTGGACCTCGGCAACCTCGGTTTCGAGACTGTACCCGGCTTCGCTATGCCCCGGCCGGTCGGCAGCACGGGCGAATACCTGCGCGCGGATCGCAGCGAGTAACGCCTCGACCGGCCCGTCGGCGATGCCCGCAACCAACCGTCCGCCCCAGCCATCGCCCGGCAGCGCGCGCGCGGCGCGGCTCGCTTCCTCGAGCGCCATCGCCCCTTCGTCGTCGTAGCTGATCAAGTCGGAGAGCCGCGCCGATAGCCCGCGCCGCCGCCCGCGTGCGGTCTTTTCGGGGCCGAGGATCCAGCGCCGCACCTCGATCGCCTCGTTCCCGGTCAGCGCGACGGCGAACGTCGCGTCGGCGGCGTCGAACAGATGGTGGCCTTCGTCGAAGACGATCCGCGTCATCGCCGCCCCCTCGGCGCGCCCGCGGACGGCGTTGATCATCACCAGCGCGTGGTTGGCGATGACGAGCTCGGCGTGGACGCTCGCCCGCGTGCTCCGCTCGATGAAGCACGTCCGGAAGTGCGGGCAGCCGGCGTAGACGCACTCGCCGCGCCGGTCGGTCAGCGCCGCGAATGCCGCGCGCCCGAACAGCGTCGCGAGCCAGCCGGGCAGGTCGCCGCCGACCATGTCGCCGTCGCGCGAATATTCGGCCCAGCGCGCCGCAAGCTGCGCGAAGATAGCCGCACGCCCGGCGAACCCGCCCTGGACCGCGTCCTCGAGGTTGAGCAGGCACAGGTAGTTCTCGCGCCCCTTGCGGACGACGACCTTCGCGGATTTGACGGCGGGGTCGTAGGCGCGCGTGGTTTCGTGGTCGAGTTGCCGCTGCAACGCCTTGGTGTAGGTCGATAGCCAAACGGTCCCCTGCGCGGTCTCGGCCCAGAGCGTCGCCGCAGCCAGATAACCGAGCGTCTTGCCGATGCCGGTACCCGCCTCGATCAGCGCGACGTTCGGCGCGCAGGCGAGGCTGCGCGGGCGGAAGGCGTGGGCGGCGGCGCGGGCATAGGCGCGCTGCCCGTCGCGACGTTCCGCCCCGATGCCGAGCAGCCGGTCGAGCCGCGCATCGACCTCGCCGTCGGCGACCGCGATGTCGCGCGGCTTGGGCCGGGGCGCGGTGTCTTCCCACTTTGGCAGTGTCGTGAAGACGGTGCGTTCGGGGCGTTCGGGAGCCTTGATCCGCCGTGCGACTTCGGCCCCCCAGCTCCAGCGGAGGCGAGCGAGCGCCTGTGCAACGCCGTATGCCCCGTGGCGCTCGCGCCAGTCGGGTGCACCGAGCCGGTCGAGCAGCGCCGACGCCGCGTCGCCGAGGAAGTTTGCCTCCGCCGGGCCTTCGCCGGGAATGGGCAGATCGAGCGCTCGCGCGAGGCCCCCGGCGGTCGGGACGACGAAGCGCGCCGGATGGACGAAGGCGAACAGTTCGAGGAGGTCCATCCCCGACAACTCGGGATAGCCAAGGCGGCTCGCGGTAACGGCGGCGTTGAGCAACAGCATCGGCGTATCCGCCGCCCGCCGGATCGCCCCGCCACGCGACACCGGCACGGCGTCAATCCAGATGCCCGCGTGATTGGCGACGAGCGCGGGGTAGGAGAAGTCGGGGGCCACGCGCTTCTATACCGTCGGAACGTAGACAGAACAACGCTGATCGGCTGGCGGTCTCGCGGATAGCCGATGAGGGAGTCTTGCGCATTCTCGACGACGGGATATATGACAATGTCATGCGGAGGCGAAAATGGCGATACGTTCAGTCCGACCCGTCACAGTCACCCTCGGTGAGATGGGCGCCCGGGCAGAACAGCACGTGCGCTCGGGACGCTATGCGTCGGTCAGCGAGGTCATGCGCGCGGGCCTCCGCGCGCTGGA
Source organism: Sphingomonadales bacterium (assembly GCA_038238995.1). Lineage (GTDB taxonomy): Bacteria > Pseudomonadota > Alphaproteobacteria > Sphingomonadales > Sphingomonadaceae > Polymorphobacter_B. The sequence continues at coordinate 6,611 of JBBSFF010000013.1, read as the reverse complement.
TCGTGAGGAAATAGCGCTCGACACTCTGTTAAAAGCACGAGTGGAGCAGGCATTGCGCGATCCGCGTCCGCCGGTCGGTATCGATGCGGCGTTCGATTCCTTGCGGGCGGCTGCCGCAGCGCGACGGGAAACGCGTGGACGTTGAGGTTCTCCTCGCCCCGACCGCCATCAAGGATCTCGACGACATCCACCGTTACATCGCCGATCACGCCGAGGACGCTACCGCCGATGCCTATCTCGCGCGGATCGAAGCGCGGTGTCGATCGATTGGTGGGGCACCAATGATCGGCACGCCGCGCGACGACCTTATCCCCGGCCTCCGCACGGTACCGTTCGAGCGACGTGCGACGATCGCTTACTTCGTTTCCGGCCGGGTGGTCACAATTCAGCGCGTTCTCCATGCCGGCCGCGATCTGATCGGCGCCTTCTAGCGCAACCCACCCTTGCTCCCGCCACAGTTTTTTCCGACACACCCGCAATGACCGCATCCGACCTTCGCACCGCAGCGCTGACGAACAAGGCGTGGCCGTTCGAGGAGGCGCGCAAGCTCCTCGACCGCTATCCCGGCGGACCAGCGAAGGGGCATGTGCTGTTCGAAACCGGCTACGGCCCATCGGGGCTGCCGCATATCGGCACCTTCGGTGAGGTCGTGCGGACGACGATGGTCCGGCGGGCATTCGCGGTGATTTCCGACGTCCCGACGCGGCTGGTGGCGTTTTCCGACGACATGGACGGGTTTCGCAAGGTGCCCGACAATTTGCCCCAACAGGAGATGCTGCGCGCCCACCTCGGCCAACCGCTATCGGCGGTGCCCGATCCGTTCGGCACGTATGCGAGCCTCGGCGCGCACAACAACGCCCGGCTCCGCACCTTCCTCGACGACTTCGGCTTCGACTATGAATTCATGTCGTCGACCGACTGTTATCGCGGCGGGATGTTCGACGCGACGCTGGTGAAGGTCCTCGCGCACTATGACGCGGTGATGGCCGTGATCCTGCCAACGCTCGGCCCCGACCGCCGCGCGACCTATGCGCCGTTCCTGCCGTTATGCCCGCGCACCGGGGTCGTGCTGCAGGTACCGCTGACCGGACGCGACGCCGCCGCCGGAACGGTCAGCTACGCCGACCCGGAAAGCGGCGACGCCATTACCGTCCCGGTCACCGGCGGGCGTTGCAAGTTGCAGTGGAAGGTCGACTGGGCGATGCGCTGGGTCGCGCTCGGCGTCGATTACGAGATGGCGGGCAAGGACCTGATCGATTCGGTGACGTTGTCGGGGCGGATCGCGCGAATTCTCGGGGCAAAGCCGCCCGAGGGGTTCAATTACGAACTCTTCCTCGACGCCGCCGGCGGCAAGATCTCGAAGTCGAAGGGCAACGGCCTCGGCGTCGACGAATGGCTCGGCTACGCCGCGCCCGAAAGCCTCGCGCTGTATATGTATCAGAACCCGCGCAAGGCGAAGCGGCTCCACTTCGACGTCATCCCCAAGGCGGTCGACGAATATTTTGCCTTCGCCGCCGCCTATCCCGGGCAACCGGTCGAGCAGCAACTCGGCAACCCCGTGTTCCATATCCACGGCGGCGCCCCACCCAAGCCAAGTCTCGCTGGCGCCCTGCCGTTGACCTTCGGGCTGCTCCTCAACCTCGTCACCGTCGCGGGCACGAGCGACCCCGCAGTGCTGTGGGGCTATGTCTCGCGGTCGTTCCCGGGGACGGCGGCGGCGACGCATCCCGAGCTCGACGCGCTCGTCCACTACGCGATTCGCTACGCGCGTGATTTTGTCGTGCCGCACCTCCACCGCCGCAAGCCAGACGCGCGCGAAGCAGCGGCGCTCGCCGATCTCGACGCGCGGCTGGCGGCGGTCGGCCCGGGGGCGGAGGCGGAGGCGTACCAGACGCAAGTGTACGCAGCCGGCAAGCTTGCCGATTTCGAGCCGCTGCGCGACTGGTTCAAGGCGCTGTACGAAATCCTGCTTGGGACCGAAAATGGGCCGCGGATGGGATCGTTTGTCGCGCTCTACGGGTTGGACGGTACACGGGGCCTGATCGCGGAGTCATTGACAACATGAAAAGCCTGATCGCTGCCGTGCTGTTGCTCGTGCCGACCGCCGCGTTCGCGTCGGCGACGTCGCTGTTCCACGATGGCCGCTTCGCCGAGGCGGCGGGGGTGGGGCGCGCCGAGGGCACCACGGCATCGCTCGTGATCGCCGGGCGCGCGACGCTGATCGTCGCGAGCTTCGATACGACCGACCGTGACCGGGCAAAGACGCTGGTCGACCAGGCCGATCACGATTTTGACGCCGCGCTCGCGCTCGCGCCCGATAATCTCGAGGCGCAATTGCAAAAGGCGACGGCGGTTGGCTACCGCGCGAAACTGTCGAAATCGCCGGGACTCGGCAAGGAAACGCGGGCGCGGATGGAGGCGGTGCTCGCGCGCGATCCATCGAACGGCCTGGCGTGGGCGTCGCTCGGTGGCTGGCACGCCGGGGCGGTCGCGACGATCGGTAAATTCCTCGCCGGCACCGTGCTCGGGGCGAACATCAAGGTCGCGATCACCGATTTCGACACCGCGATCGCCAAGGACCCGAAAAATCCGGTTCACCCGGCGTTTTACGGGCTTACCCTGCTCGATCTCGGCCCCGACAACGCGCCGCGAGCGCTGCAGGTGCTGCAGATGGCAGCGCGCGATCCGGCGCGCGACGCGTACGAGGGGCTGCTGAAGAAGGCGGTGGCACAGGTCATTCCTCTGCTCACGTCGGGCGACGTCAAGGGCGCCCAGGCGATGGCGCGCAAGCTGCTGCCGTTCGGCAAACTGGCTTAAGGTTCGTCGCCCCAGCTGGCGACGATCTGCCGCAACGCCGCCTTGATCGCGTCGGCATTGTCCGGCGGACCGAAAAAGCGGCGCTGGACCGTGTGCGCCCGCGGCAAGGCGATCCCCAGGATTTCGATCCCAGCCGGGCTCGGCACGACAAGTTTGGTGCGCTTGTCGGTCGGGCTCCGCGGTCGCGCGATCAGCGCCTTTTCCGCCAAAGCCTTAAGGACGTTCGACAATTGCATCGGATGGATGTTGCTGAAGGTCGCCAATTCGGGCTGCGTGACCTGCGTCTGCGACCGGAGCATCCATGCCGTCTGGACGAGCGCGACGAACTGGAGATGCGTCAGGTCGATGTCGGTAAGGACGCGGTCGATCTCGCGTTGATGCCGGTGTGCGACGCGCCACATCAGATAGCCAATCGTATCCTCGGGCCGTTGCACGTCGGCTTGGGCGAACATATCGCGGATGATTGTCGCGTTCATCGCTTGCCCGGTATCATAAACGCGTTTAGGAAACCAGCATGGCCGCCCCCGACGATTCGCATGCCGACCCGAAGACCGGCGACGCAACCCCAAAGGCGTCGGATGGCGGCGGCAAGTCGGGCACCGATGCTGGCAAGAAGGATACCTCTGACGGCGACCACGCCGGTGCGGATGGCGGCGGCGACGAACCGCCGCCCAAGTCGCTCAGGGAACGCCCGGTTCTGCTGATCGTCATCGCGCTCGTCGTTATCGCGGCGATCGTCGGCGGCGTGCTCTACTGGCTCGACGCTCGGCAATACGAGACGACCGACGACGCCTATGTCGACGGGCACGTCGTCCGCGTCGCGTCGCAGGTCAGCGGCGTCGTCGGGCGGGTCCTCGTCGACGACAATCAGATCGTCGGACCACGCCAGCTGATCGCGGTGATCGATACCGCCCAGTCGCAGGCGAAATACGACGGCCTCATCGCGCAGGCGAAGCAGGCGCGCGCGACGGTGGTTTCGGCGCAGGCGCAGGTCGGCGTGTCGGCGGCGCAGGTCGACGCGGCGCGCGCGAACGTCGTCCAGCCGCAGGCCGATCTCGACAAGGCGCTCGCCGACCTCGCCCGCTACCGCGCCGCGCAGAAGATCGAGCCTGCCGCGGTCGCGGCGCAACAGGTCGACGCCGCTGTGCAGGCGGTCGCCTCGGCGCGCGGCCGTCGCGACGCCGCGCAGCGCCAGGTCAGACAGGCGCAGGCCGAGCTGGTGTCCAGCCGCGCGCAGGTCGCCGGTGACCGCACCGGCATCGCCAACGCCGATGCGCAGGTTGCGGCAACCGGCGTCGACCTGACCAACGGCCGAATCATCTCGCCGATCGTCGGGCGGGTGACCAACCGCACGATCTCGCCGGGCTCGTACGTCCAGCCCGGGCAACAGCTCCTCGCGATCGTCCCGCTCAAATTGTGGATCATCGCGAACTTCAAGGAGACGCAACTTCGGCTGATGCGCGTCGGACAGCCGGTCGACATCACGATCGACACCGTTCCCGACGTCGCGTTCAAGGGTCATGTCGAATCGTTCCAGCGCGGGGCCGGACAGGCGTTCCAGATGCTCCCCGCTGAAAACGCGACGGGCAACTTCGTCAAGGTCGTCCAGCGCGTCCCCGTCCGCATCGCGATCGATTCGCCGGACATCCAGTCGTTTCCGGTCGGCCCCGGCATGTCGGTCGTCCCGCGCGTCAAGGTTCGCTGAGTGGCGGGACCGGGCGGCGGCGGCGGCTGGACCGACGCGCGATCGGCAGCTGGGACGCACTCGCCGTGGCTGATCGTCGGCGTCATCTCGATCGCGACCTTCATGGAGGTGCTCGACACCTCGATTGCCAACGTCAGCCTCGGCCACATCGCGGGCAGCCTGTCGGTGTCGCCCGACGAATCGACGTGGGTGCTGACGAGCTATCTCGTGTCGAACGCGATCATCATTCCGATCTCGGGGTGGCTGTCGAACGTCATCGGGCGGAAACGCTATTACATGCTGTCGGTCGCGCTGTTCACCGCGGCATCGCTGCTGTGCGGGCTGGCGCCGAATATCCAGACGCTGATCTTCGCGCGCATCCTTCAGGGCATCGGCGGGGGCGGGCTCGCGCCGTCCGAACAATCGATGCTCGCCGACACGTTTCCGCCGGCCAAGCGTGGACAGGCGTTCGCCGCCTATGCCTTCGTCATCATCGTCGCCCCCGTCATCGGCCCGACGATTGGCGGCTGGGTGACCGACAATTTTTCGTGGAACTGGATCTTTCTGGTCAACGTGCCCGTCGGCATCCTGTCGCTGTTCCTCGTCAACCTCCTCGTCGACGAGCCGAAAATCCTCGTCGACGAGCGCAAGGCGCGCCTCGGGAAGGGGCTCGACGTTGACTTCATCGGCTTCGCGCTGGTGGCGGTCGGGCTTGGCAGTCTCGAGCTGTTCCTCGACCGCGGCGAGCGCGACGACTGGTTCAACAGCGGCTTCATCACCGCGATGGCGATCACCGCGGCGGTGGCCATCGCGTTCCTCGTGATCTGGGAACTGACCCGGAAGGAGCCGATCGTCAACGTCCGCTTAATGGGCAATCGCAACTTCGCCGCCGTGCTCGCGGTGATGTTCACCACCGGCGTCATCCTGTTCGGCTCGATCCAGCTGATCCCGCAGATGTTGCAACAGGTCTTCGGCTACACCGCGACCGATGCGGGCTTCGCGATGACCGCGGGCGGGTTCGCAACCGTCGTCATGGTCCCGTTCGCCGGCATCCTGACCGGCAAGGCCGACGTCCGCCTGCTGCTGCTGTTCGCGCTCGTCGTATCGGCGATCGCACTCGGGCATCTGACGACGCTGAATACCAATGCGAGCTTCGGCGACTTCGCCTGGGCGCGTGCGTATCAGGCGCTGGCGCTGCCGTTCCTGTTCGTGCCGCTCAGCGCCGCCGCGTACACCGGGCTTCGGCCGAACCAGACCAACGAAGCGTCGTCGCTGCTCAACGTCTTCCGCAACCTCGGCGGGTCGGTCGGCATCGCGGTCAGCCAGGCGTGGCTCAGCGTCGAGGGCCAGGTGCGCCAATCGCGGCTGGTCGAGCATCTCAACCCGCTCGCGGCCAACTATCCCGACGGGCTGGCGAAGATCGAAATGGCGCTGCGCAGCGGCGGCATGGCGGCGGGGCAGGTCGAACAGGCGGCGATTGGCCAGCTGTATCGCATCGCGTCGCGGCAGGCGTCGATGCTCGCCTATCTCGACGTCTATCGCGCCTTGATGGTTTACACCCTGTGCGCAATCCCCGTCGTGTTTCTGCTGAAAAGCCCCAAGGGTGGGCGGGGAGGGGCGGCGTGAAGCGCGGCTTGCTGACGGGATCGCTGTTCGCACTTGCCGGATGCGCGGTTGGGCCAAACTATGTCGCTCCCGATTTGCCGGTCCCGCCGCGCTTCGTCGAAGCGTCCGCGGCCGGAACTGCGGTCGACCCATCGCGCTGGTGGACGCAATTCAACGATCCGGTGCTCGACCGGCTGGTCGCGCGCGCAGTCGCGGGCAATCTCGACCTGCAGACCGCTGCGACGCGGATTGCAGGCGCGCGGGCGCAGGAGCGCGAGGCGCGGTCGGCGCTGCTGCCGACGCTCGGCGCGCGTGCGGGGGCGAACCGGATCGACTTCAGCAAGAACGCCGGTTTCAGCTCGATCGCGAGCGCGTTCGGCGGTGGTGGCGCAGGCGGCACGACCCCCGGGCAGGGGATCGCCGGACCCGGCAAGGGCATCACGACCTGGTCGATCGGCATCGACGCGTCGTGGGAAGTCGACCTGTTCGGCGGCACCAAGCGCGG
>JBBSFF010000012.1:0-15710 GCA_038238995.1 Sphingomonadales bacterium | reverse complement strand
GCGGCGATTGCCTTCGCCGCTCGCGAAGATGTCGCCGAGCCAAGGGTTCTCGAGCGGCTCGACCTCGAGGACGATCCCCTGGTGCGGCGCGTCGGCCGCGACCAGTCGCCCGAGGTCCGACGCGTCGCCGTACTGCGTCGCGACGCCCTTGGGCATGACGATCTCCTTGGCGACGTCGTGGGTGATGTACAGTTTGCGGAACACGCGCTCGGGGTTGTCGAGCGCGGCGAACACCGCGTGACGCCCGTACAGGCGCGGATAGCTGCTTTTCTGCCCGGCAGCGTTGCGGGGGTGCGGTCGTCGTCCCATCGGCGGGTGCTTAGGCGAAGATGCGCGGCGTTGACAGGGCCACCCGCTTTCGTCACTAACCCGCGCTCCGCGTCGCCAAGCGCGGAGCCGCCGCAGGCGCGCGTGGAGAGGTGGCCGAGCGGTCAATGGCAGCAGACTGTAAATCTGCCGGGGCAACCCTACGTTGGTTCAAATCCAACCCTCTCCACCAGCCGTCGCGACCGTGCTACGAGCGACGGTGCGCGGGTATAGCTCAATGGTAGAGCACTAGCCTTCCAAGCTTGTGATGCGGGTTCGATCCCCGCTACCCGCTCCAGCAGTCGGCGACATCGCGCCGCAGATGTTGGCGCGCCGTGAAACATTCGGTTCAGATCACGGTTATGCGGATTCCGTACCGCGCAGGATCGAGCCGCACGATGCTACCCCCGACGACCGACGACGCTCATCCCCTTGCCGAAAATTTCCGCGCCTTCGTGCGATCGGCCGAGTTTCCGTGTGTCGGAGCAAAGTCGGCATTGGCCAAGGGGCAGATGCGCATTCTCGTCGCGCGCGATATCCGCTCGGCGTGGGATGATCTGCGGATCTATCCCGGATTGCTCGACCTCGCGAAGAGCTATGCCGACGAACCGGTGCTATTCCAGACGTTCATCGTCATTTTCGAACATGACGAGGCGCTGTCGGAGGTTGAGTTCGAAGCGGCGTTATGGAGCCGGGTCCAGTCGCTGAGCGACAAGGATACGATGTTCGCGCAGGTCCCCGACCGGCGCGTCAGCAGCGATCCCGACGACCCGCACTTCTCGCTTAGTTTCGGCGGACAGGCATTTTTCGTCGTCGGGCTCCACCCGGGGGCGAGCCGACCCGCGCGTCGCTTCGCGCGCCCGGCGATGGTGTTCAATCTCCACGATCAGTTCGAACGCCTTCGCGCGGAAGGCCGCTATGAAAAACTCCGCGCCGCGATCCTCGACCGCGATGTCGCGGTCGCGGGTTCAATCAACCCGATGCTCGCGCGCCACGGCGAATTATCCGAAGCGCGCCAGTATAGCGGTCGCGCGGTGGGCAGCGATTGGCAATGCCCGTTCAGCGGGCGCGAGGTCGCGTGACGCCGACGCGTGAAATCGCGCCGCGATCGGGGGTTGCCTTCACCCTCGACCGGGGGCAGCGGCTGACGGTCATCGACCCGCGCGGCGAGCAAGTCGCCGACCTGCTCGCATTCAATCGCGACGACGTTGCCGAGGTCGTCTCATCGGGGCGGACTCTCGATTATGCGAGCAAGATCTACCTGACGACCGGCGACCCGCTCTATTCGAACCGGTCGCGGATCATGCTGCGGATCATCGAGGATATGGTCGGGCGGCACGATTTCCTGCTCACTCCGTGCTCGGCCGACACGTTCCGGATTATCTACGGCGACGACCATCCGCATCGCGGCTGTTTCGGTAATCTCGCCGCCGCGCTGACCGCGTACGACATCGGTCCCGACGCGATCCCGGTCGCCTTCAACTGCTTTATGAACGTGCCGATCGATGGCGTTACAGGGGCGCTGACGGTTGCGCCGCCACTCAGCCGCGCGGGCGACGCCATCGTCTTCGAAGCCGCGATGGATCTTGTCATCGGGCTGACCGCGTGTTCGGCGCTGCAGTCGAACAACGGCAGCTTCAAGCCGATCCACTATCGCATCGACTAACGTCGGGCTAAGCGGCGTCGTATGGGACGACGACCGCACCCCCGCAATGCTGCCGGGCAAAAAAACAGCTACCCGCGGCTGTACGGACGCCACGCGGTCTTCGCCGCGCTCGACAACCCAGAGCGGGTGTTGCGCAAGCTCCACATCACCCACGACGTGGCCAAGGAGATCGTCATCCCCAAGGGGCTCGCGGTCCAGTACGGCGACGCTTCCGACCTTGGGCGACTGGTTCCTGCCGACGCGCCGCATCAGGGGATCGTGCTCGAGGTCGAGCCGCTCGAAAACCCATGGCTCGGCGACATCTTCGCGAGCGGGGAAGGCAACCGCCGCCCGCTGGTTATCCTCGATCAGGTCACCGATCCGCACAATGTTGGCGCGATCCTGCGGTCGGCGGCGGCGTTCGGCGCGCTGGCGATCGTGACGCAGGACCGGCACGCGCCACCTGAATCGGGGGCACTGGCGAAGGCGGCGTCGGGGGCGCTGGAGACCGTGCCGTGGACGCGGGTCGTCAACCTCGCGCGCGCGATGGACGAGATCGGCGAAGCGGGGTTCTGGCGGATCGGCCTCGACGGGACGGCGAAGGTGACGCTCGAAGCCGCGCTTGGCGAGACGCGCCCGGCGCTGGTCTTCGGGGCCGAAGGCGAGGGGATGCGCGCCAACACCGCGCTCCATTGCGACGAGGTCGCGCGGCTGCCTATGACAGGGGCGATAGAGAGTCTGAACGTTTCGAACGCGGCGGCGATCGCGTTGTATGCGGCGGCACGGCGAGGTTAGTCGCCCGGTAAGAAGTCCGGGTCGAGCACTTCCGTCAAGCCGAATGGCGGCGTATCCTTGACGAGATATTCCTCCTCCTGCCGAAGTCCGCTCCGCGCTTGATCCCGCGCATCGGGCCACGCGTCGATGAACATGGCGGGCAGCTCTCGACGGAGGCTTGGACTTTTCTTCAGCCGTCGTTTGATGCCGTTGCGCGCATTGATTACCGACTGCCGCCACACCCGGCGCGGGTTGCGGTCGCTCGATACCAATAGCTTCGCCAGATGCTCGATCGCTACGATCAGGTGGCTTTCGACCGAGTGCGCCTGCTCGCTACCCAAGCTCTCGATTTCCTCGATGATATTGTCGATGTCGATCAAATCGAAACGGCTTGCCCGCAGCAGTTCGACCTGTCCGCGGGTCCAAGCATAGACATCGACGTCGTATGCTTCGGTTGACGGTTGCAGGGCGACGTGTTCGTTCATGCGGCCGTGATACCCTAATAGCTTTCCTCGGCATACACCGCCGCCACATCGCCGCCCCAGCGGCCGTGGTACGCGGCGAGCATCAAATCGGCGTTGGTCATGCCGCTCGCGGCGATCTCGTTGAGCGGCGCGAGGAAGCCCTGCTCGCTGTCCCCCGCCCCGTTCAGCCGCGCGCGCGCGGCAAGGCCGGCATCGGCAATCTTGAGCATCTCCCTGGCCAAATCCCGCAGCGTGCCGCCGTTCGGGCTGGCCGCCTTCAACGCCAGCGCCGGGACCTCCGCGCGAAGCCGCGCGTGATCGGCGTGGCTCCAGCCCTTGCATACGTCCCACGCCGCATCGAGCGCGGTCGTGTCGTAGAGCAGGCCGACCCACAGCGCCGACAGCGCGCAAATCCGGTCCCAGCGCCCGCCGTCCGCCCCGCGCATCTCGAGATAACCCTTGAGCCGAACCTCGGGAAACGCGGTCGACAGATGGTCCTTCCAGTCGGCGACGGTCGGCTTTTCGCCATATAATGGCGCGAGGCGTCCATCGAGGAAGTCACGGAAGCTCAACCCCGCCGCATCGATATAGCCGCCGTCGCGGTAGACGAAGTACATCGGCACATCGAGCGCATAGTCGGCGTAGCGTTCGAAGCCGAAACCGTCGTCGAACACGAACGGCAGCGTGCCGGTGCGGTGCGTATCGGTGTCGGTCCAGATGTGCGAGCGGAACGACAGAAACCCATTCGGCTTCCCCTCGGTGAACGGCGAATTGGCGAACAGCGCGGTCGCCAGCGGCTGCAGCGCCATCGACACGCGGAACTTCTTCACCATGTCGGCCTCCGACGAATAGTCAAGGTTGGTCTGGATCGTGCACGTCCGCTTCATCATGTCGAGGCCGAGCCCACCGACCTTGGGCATATGGCGGAGCATGATCGCGTAGCGTCCCTTGGGCATCGTCGGCAGCTCGTCACGGCGCTTGTCGGGCCAGAAGCCGAGTCCGAGGAAGCCGAGCCCGAGCCGTTCGCCGACCTCGCGGCATTGGGCGAGGTGGCGGTTCGATTCGGCGCAGGTTGCGTGAATATCGTCGACCGGGGCGCCCGACAGCTCGAATTGCCCGGCGGGTTCGAGGCTGATCGCGCCGTCGGGACCCTTCAACGCGATGACGTTGTCGCCCTCGATCACGGGTTCCCAGCCGTACGCTTCCATGCCCTTGAGCAGGTCACGGATGCCGTTCGACTCGTCGTACGACGGCGCGGCGTGGTCGCTCACCCGGTACACGAACTTCTCGTGCTCGGTGCCGATTCGCCAGTCGGCGGCGGGCTTGCTGCCACGCTCGAACACCCCGATCAGCTGCGCGCGGGTTTCGAGCGGGGCGTCGTCGCCGAGGGCGGTCAGGTGATTGCTCATGAAGCCGCCTCTAGCGGGGCCGTTGCCACAGCGCCAGCCGTCGTCGCGCGCATCGTCGAGCGACGCTCAGACCGGGGTCAATGGGCGAGGTCGTAGTCGAGGTCGTAAAGGTGACGGCCGTTCACGATGTGGATTTTAAGCGTTCCAGTGATGCCCGCGAGCGCACCCGTGCCCGATCCGGGAACGACCGCAACCCGCATGTCTTGCGCCCCCCGATCCATCGTCGCGATATGGACGAGCGCGAAGCCGCCTTGGCGACCATCGAGCGTGCCGTCGACGCGTTCGATCGCGGCATAGCCCGCTGACCCGGCCTTGGGGTCGCCCGCCGACAGCATGACGGCGTGCGCGGTCGCGGCGAGCGAGCCGGCGTAGGTCTTGGTGATCGTCCAGCGCGACGCCGTGAGTGCCGCGACACCAGAATCTTCGGCGGGGACGACGGTAACTTCGAAGCTGCCAGTCGCATGTTGCATCGCCGCCTCCACCCGACCGGCGATCCCCATCATCAGCGCCGCCACAAGAAATCCGTATCGCATTTGTTCGCTGTCGGCTTCTGCACGCGCAAGGTCAAGCGGTGTGATGGAACGGTCGAATGATGTCGCGCCGCACCGATCAGTCGACGACGACGTCGACCCGCGCCCAGAGCAGCCAGACGATCGCCCCGACGACGTTGACGGCCGCTGCCATCGCGAAGGTCCAGCCGTAGCCGCCGGTCGCATCGAGCAGCGCACCCGTGATGTAAACGCCGAAGATTCCCGGCAGCGTCCCCGCCGTATTCGATACCGCGTAAAGCGGCCCGGCATGGCGCGGTGCGATGTCGAGGTGGTTCGCCGCGAAGCCCGCGGCGATCAGCCCGTTCGCGCCAAGTGCGAGGCACAGCATCGCCACCGCTTCAGTCGGACTTGTCGCGCGCGCCGCGAGCAGGAGGCCGACCGACGCACCGAGCAGCGCCACAGTCTGGACGACCTTGCGAATCCGCAGCAGCGATACGCCGCGCGCGACCAGCCGGTCGCAACCCCAACCGGCAGCGTTGGCGGCGATGAAGTAACAGATCCACGGCAGCACCGCCGCCAACCCCGCCCTGCCGACATCGAGATGCTGAACATCGTGGAGGTACGACGGCATCCACGTCAGCATCAGGTACAATGTCCAGTTGCTACAAAAGTGACTGATGATGATCGCCCACACCGCGCGGGTCGACAGCAGCGCCCGCCATGGTACCGGCGCGCGCGCAGTCGCCGCCTCGCGCTCGGCGAGCAACGCACGCTCGGCGGCATCGATCCGCGGATGCTTCCCAGGCGATTCGTGGACAACGACGAACCAGAACGCGGCGAACGCCAGACCCGCGGCACCGAACAGCCAAAACATCGCCGCCCAGCCCCAGGTGGTGACGATCGCCCCCGTCGCCGACAGGCCGACGATCGTGCCGACCGGGATGCCGCCCAGCTGCAGCGCGATCGCGCGCGAGCGTTCGGGCAACGGCAGCCAGCGTGCGAACAACCCGATGACCGCCGGAAAGGTCGCTGCCTCCGCCACCCCCATCGCGATCCGGACCGCGATCAGGAACGGCAACCCGGCATACGCCGCCGACGGGGTCAGCAGCGTCGCCAGCGACCACGCGGCGAGCGCGAGCCCGAGCACCATCCGCCCGCCGTACCGCGCGAGCAGCCAGCCGCCGGGCAGCATCGCAAACAGATAGCCGATGAAGAACGACGTCAGCACCGTGCCCTTGGTCGTCGCCGACCAGTGGAGCGACTCGGCCATCGGGATCACCGCAACCGAGATGTTGACTCGGTCGATGTAGCAGATCGATGTCGCGGCAAAGCACATCACGACGAGGATCAATCGCCGCGGAATCCGCGGTGCCGCCGCCGCCACTGTCGCCATCCGCCATGTCCTCCCCGCCGCGCATTCGGCACCCGGGGAGGGAAATTGGCAAGGGGGTGCTCCATCCGCTCAATTGAACAGGCCACCCCCGGCGACAAAGGCCCTGATTGCGGCATCGTCGGTCAGTGACACGGCCTTCGCCGCCGCCACCGCCGCCGCCGGGTGATTTCCGAGCAGATGCAGGACGCGCGCACGCGTCGCCCACCACGGCTGATGCGTTGCCGCGCGCTCCGCCAGCGCATCAAGCCGGTCGAGCGCAGCGGCGGGTGCGCCGCTATCGGCGAGGGCAGCGGCGCGGGCGATCTCGGCCCCGACCGTGGGCGCGACGGCGATCAGTCGGTCGTACAACGCGATCAACGCCCCCGGCGGCACCGCCGTCGTCGCCGCCATTACATGGAGCGACTGGATCGCCGCTTCGAGCTGGAAGCGCCCCGGGCGGGCAAAACGCGCGGCGGTGCGGAGCAGCGCTTCGGCCTCGGCGATCATCGCCTGGTCCCACGCCGTCGTGTCTTGCCGGTCGAGCGGCACGAAGCGCCCCACGGGATCGCGCCGGGCGGCCCGACGCGCTTCGCAATAGAGCATGAGAGCGAGCAAGCCGGCAGCTTCGGGGTTTTCCGGCAGCAGTTCGACCGCGAGCCGCGCCAGCCACATTGCCTCGTCGGCCAGCCCGGGGCGCGTGGCGGCGGCATCCTCCCACCCGGTTGCATAAGCCGCGTAGATCGCCTGCAGCACCGCCGCCGTCCGTTCGCCGATCGACGTCGCGGGCGGAACGACGAAGCCGATCCCGGCGTCCCGAATCTTCGCCTTGGCGCGAACCAGCCGCTGACCCATCGCCGCGGGCGAAACGAGAAAACTCGCGGCGATCGTCGCGGCATCGAGACCGAGTACGACCTGAAGCATCAATGCGGGCTGGCTCCCCGGATCGATTGCCGGGTGGGCGCAGACGAACATCAGTTTAAGGCGCTCGTCGCCGAACGGGATAGGGCCGAACGGGATGGGAGCGGCGGCGGCGCGTTCGTCGTCGAGCAGAACCATCGTCGCGACTCCGGCATCGGCGGTCGACCGGCGCGCGCGGTCGTGGCCGAGATTGCGGCGCGCGGCGGTCAGCAGCCACGCGTCGGGCAAATCGGGAACTCCGCGCGTCGGCCAAACGCGCAATGCCGCGGCGAGGGCTTGCGCCAGCGCATCCTCGGCGGCGGCAAGCCCGACGCCGCGCGCGGCGAGTAGCGCGATCAAGCGTCCGTACGAGGTGCGCGCCACGCGTTCGACGGCCCGGCGCGCGTCGTCGCTCATGCGGCGGGAGGCATCACCGGTCGCACCTCGACCGACCCGGCTCCCGCGCACGGGGCCTGCGCCGCCCAGTCGAGCGCCGCGTCGAGATCGGGAACCTCGATCACGACATATCCGCCGAGCTTCTCCTTGGTGTCGGCGAACGGCCCGTCCTCGACGTGCCGCGTCGCGCCGCTAAGCCTTAGCGTCGTTGCAGTCGCGGGCGGCATCAGCCCGTTGCCGCCGACCATGACGCCCGCGGCGCCCATGGCCCCCATGTACGCGGTCCACGCCCCCCAATAGGCGGGGGCATCGGCGGTATCGCGACGACTCCGCTCGGTATCGGTTTCAAAATAAAGCAGCGAATATTGCATTGGTCTTCCCTCTCATGTGTCAGGCTGGACGACAATCCGGGGATTTTGCATCCCGTTTTGGGTGGCGGCGTGCTCGCGCACCTCCACCCCGTCGCCGAGCGGCTTGCGCCGTTCGAGACAATGAGCGGTGACCGGCCTCGATTCAGACACCGATAGTGCGGACGAGCACTTATCTTCCCGGCTGGTCCCCCGCCACCGCCTGCCACACTGCTATCGCGGTGACCGCGGCGGTGTCAGCGCGCAGGATGCGGGGGCCGAGCGAGACGGGGACAGCGGCGGCGAGCGCGCGGATGGTCGCGCGTTAGTCGGGGGTGAAGCCGCCTTCGGGACCGATCAGGATCGCGGCGGGGGCGCGCGTCGCGGCGAGGGTGGCAGCGAGCGGGGAACCGCCGGTCTCGTCGGCGAAGATCAGCGCTCGGTCCGGCTCCCAGTTTGCGAGCAGTTTTGCCAGCGCGACCAGTTCGGCGACCGTCGGCAGCGCCGTCCGTCCGCATTGTTCGGCCGCCTCGACCATATGCGCGCGCAGCCGGTCGAGGTTCAGCTTGTCGACGATCGTCCGCGCGGTCAGCACCGGCACGAAGCGCGCGACGCCGAGCTCGCACGCCTTCTCCGCAACCCAATCGATCCGTCCGCGCTTGAGCGGCGCGATGCACAGCCACAGATCGTGGACGGTCTCGCGCGGCAACAGCCGCTCGACGAGGCGAAGCGTCATCGCCTTGCGGTGCGGCTCGACGACGATGCCGTGCCACTCGCCCGAGCGATCATCGAACAGTCGGACGCTGTCGCCGACGGCGCGGCGCATCACCCCGGCGAGATAGTGGCTTGAAGGCGGCGGCAGCGTCACCTGCGCCAACGCGGCGAGATCGAGGTCGACAAACAGCCGCGGCGTGGTTGACAGGTCGGCGGCTGCGCTCATGGGTGGCGCGTAGCATGGGCACAGGTCACGTGAAACTCGCCGACATCGCCACACCCGACGCCGAGCGCGCGCCGTCGAGCTGGGTCGACGCGCTGCCGGCGCCGTGGCGACCGTATGCCCGGCTGGCGCGGTTCGACCGGCCCATCGGGTCGTGGCTGCTGTTCTGGCCGTGCGGATGGGGGTTGGCGGCGGCGGGCGGGCTGGTCAGCCACTGGTGGCTGTTGCCGCTTTTCCTGATCGGTGCGGTGACGATGCGCGCGGCGGGATGCGTCTACAACGATATCGTCGACCGCGACCTCGACCGCTCGGTCGCGCGAACCCGCTCGCGCCCGGTCGCGAGCGGGGCGATTTCAGTCGGGCGCGCGGGGGTGTGGCTTGTTCTGCTCGCGCTGTGCGCGCTGCCGGTGCTGCTCGCGCTACGCCCGCTTGCGGCAGGGGTCGCGCTCGGTTCGCTCGGGCTGGTCGCGGCATATCCGTTCATGAAGCGGATCACGTGGTGGCCGCAGGCGTGGCTCGGGCTGACGTTCAACTGGGGCGCGCTCGTCGGCTGGACCGCGGTCGCCGAGCCGTCGTGGGCGATGGCGCTGCTGTATGCGAGCGGCGTGTTCTGGACGCTTGGCTACGACACGATCTACGCGTTGCAGGACATCGAGGACGACGCGCTCGCGGGGATCAAGTCGAGCGCGCGCGCTTTGGGCAGCGCCGCGCGAGCCGGGGTCGCCGGTTTTTACGCGGTCGCGGTGGTGCTGGCGGCGGCGGCGTTGTGGCGGATCCGCCCTGATCCGCTGACGGGGTTCGCGCTGCTTCCGGTCGCGATGCACTTTGGAGTGCAGGTGGCGACCCTGCGCAACCACGACCCGGCGCGTGTGCTGCGGCTGTTCCGCAGCAACCGCAGCGCCGGTCTGCTGATCTTCGCCGCCTGCGCGGTCGCGGCGACCTGAGTTACCAGTTGTCGACCATCCGGCCGCTGCCGGTGACCGGACCGGCGGCGGCGAGCGCCCGTATCAGCCAGCCGCGCGTTTCGGCGGGGTCGATAACCGCGTCGATCTCGAGCCACGCCGCGACCGACACCGCCTTGCCCTCGGCGTACAGCTTGCCCACGAGTCGGTCGAAGAGCGCATCGCGGGTCGCTTCGGGCTCGGCGGCGAGTTCCTTGGCATAGCCAAGCCGGATCGCACCTTCCAGCCCCATGCCACCGAACTCGGCGGTCGGCCAGGCGATCGTCGCGTTGGTCGCGGCGAACCCGCCCGCCGCCATCGCCATCGCGCCGAGGCCGTAGCCCTTGCGCAGCACCACGGTAAACACCGGTACCTGCAGCGCCGCGCCGATGGTGAAGAGCCGCGCGCCGTGGCGAACACCGCCCAACTTCTCGGCCTCGGGCCCGACCATGAACCCCGGCGTGTCGCACAGACTGAGCACCGGGAGCCCGAAGCTGTCCGCAAGAGCGAGGAAATGCGCCGCCTTGGTCGCGCCGTCCGCGTCGATCGCCCCGCCGAGGTGGGCACTGGCGTTGGCGATCAGCGCGAATGGACGGCCTTCGATTCGAACGAAGGCCGTGACCATGCCCGAGCCGAAGCCCATGCGGAGTTCGAGGACACTCATCTCGTCGGCAAGGGTCGCGATCACCTGCCGGACGTCGTAGGCACGGAGACGGTTTTCGGGGATCGTGGTGCGCAGCGCGACTTGATCGGCGCATGCCCAGTCCGCGACCCGACCGCCGAAAAACCCGAGGAGCTGCTTCGCCATGGCGACCGCATGCGCCTCGTCGTCGGCGACGAGGTCGACGACGCCGGTCGCCTCCATGACTCCGATCGGTCCGACTTCCTCAGGGGCGAAGCGGCCGAGACCGCCGCCCTCGATCATCGCCGGGCCGCCGAGGCCGATGTTCGAGTCGCGTGTCGCGATCGTCACGTCGCACAGGCCGAACATCACCGCATTACCTGCGAAACACCGCCCGGCGGCGATCGCGATGCGCGGCACCTTGCCCGATAGCGCCGCGAGTGCACGGAAGCTCGGCACGTCGAGCCCGGTCGCGCCAAAGGCATCGGTGTCGCCCGGGCGTCCGCCGCCGCCCTCGACGAACCAGACGAGCGGCAATTTCCACTTTGCGGCAAGACCGAGCATGCGGTCGGTCTTCTTGTGGTTGGCGTGCCCTTGCGTGCCCGCGAACACCATATAGTCGTAGGCCATGACCAGCGCGCGCTGCCCCGCGATCGTCGCGGTGCCGGCAACGAGGCCATCGGCCGGGCCGATCGCGCGCAGGTGCTCGACGCTATGGCGGCGACGCTGCGCGGGGAGCGCGAGCGCGCCGTACTCGGTGAAGCTCCCCGGATCGATCAGGTCGGCGATATTCTCGCGCGCGGTTCGTCGGCCCCGCGCGTGGTGGCGGTCGACCGCGACGACCCGCCCCGAATCAAGCGTTTCGCGGTGGCGCTCGATAATATCGGCAAGGTCGGGGCGCATGGCGGTCGAGTCGACAATGACGGTCGGCACTAGGGGAACATCGCCCGCTCCCGCAACGAGCGCGAGCAACAACTGGCCAGGTTCGGTAACATCGCCGACCGCAACCAGAATTCGCTCGACGATGCCCGCGATTGGGGCAACGACGACATGCTCGATCTTCATCGATTCGAGGACGACCAGCGTCTGTCGGGCATGGACCTTGGATCGGGGGACCACGTCGATCGCGACGACCAGCGCGGCGAGCGGGGCGGTAATCTCCATCGGCGTCACGCTAAGCGCGCATGATCGCACTTCGCAAACGAAAACGGGGCCGCGTTACCGCAGCCCCGCGTGACGATTTCGGTTAAGGTCAGATCGCCGTGAGGTTGATCGCGGCTTGCTTGCCACGCCGGTCGAGTTCGAGCTCGAACGACACCCGCTGGCCTTCGTCGAGGCCCGACATGCCGGCGCGCTCGACCGCCGAGATGTGGACAAACGCGTCCGGGCCGCCGTCTTCGCGCTGAATGAAGCCGAAGCCCTTCGTGCCGTTGAAGAACTTGACCGTGCCATCGACGCGGCCACCGGGAGCGGGCGACGCTCCGCCCGAGCCGCCGCCGAATTCGCGGCTCGCGCCGCCGTATCCGCCGCCGCGCGGGCCGTCGTTGCGTGCGCCGAAGCCGCCTTCGCGCGGTTCGCGAGGAGGTGCACGGTCGGTGACTGGCATCGGTTCGCCGTCGATAACAAGGTCGGTCGCCGATACGCGGCCGTTACGCTCGGTCAGGGTGAACTCGATCGGCTGACCATCGGCAAGGCCGGTCAGCCCGGCCTGCTCGACAGCTGAAATATGGACAAATACATCCTCGCCGCCGTCATCGCGGACGACGAAGCCGAAGCCTTTTTGGCCATTGAAAAACTTTACGACACCCTTCGCGGTGCCCAGGTTGATACCGGGCCCCATGTCGCGCGCCGGACGTGGGCCGCCGAAGCCGCCGCCGGCCGGGCGTCCGCCGAAGCCGCCACCGCCGCCCGTGCCGCCACCGAAGCGCGGAGCGCCACCGCCGCCACCGCCGCCAAATCGGTCACCGCCGCCTGCGGCCCCGCCACCGAAGCGGTCACCGCCACCTTCGAACTGGTCGAAACCGCGTTCACGCTTGTCGAAGCCACCACGGCCGGGGCCACGCCCGCGTTTATCAAAGCTCATCGTCGAATAGTCTTTCGTAATTGATCGCGTCGGTTGTCGTTTTGGGGCTTCCCACCGGTCGTATCCGGAGACGCACGAACGCCCGGATGCAGGACAAGTCAAGCCGCTCCGACTACATCCTTATACGAGATTCGAGCTGCCCGCGAGCGCTTTATCGGACCGGCAAATATCGTGTGCGGGTGCGAAATAATCAGGGAAATATTTACGGTCCACGGCGTATAGCTGACATGCTGCAACGCACAACGCGGAGAGCGGGATGATCGGGCCGATTGGAAGCTTCGCCATCGCACATGTCATCGGGCTTGTGGCTGGCGGCGTTGCGCTCGTCGCCGGCTTCGTGATGCGTGACTACGGGCGTCGACTTGAACGGCGGACCGAGGCACGCGGGCGACAGTTGATCGAATAGGTCAGGCCCGTCGCGTCGTCGGCGCGGGTGACTTGCGCCGCCGGCGCTGCTAGGCGGCGTCGGATGACAATTTATCTTCACGAGGGCGACCTGCCCGCCGACGTCTTCGCCCCCGGATCGATCGCGGTCGACACCGAGACGATGGGCCTCCACCCGGCGCGCGATCGGCTTTGCCTGATCCAACTTGCCGACGGACATGGCGACGAGCATCTTGTCCGCTTCACCGCCGGGCATTTCGCTGCACCGGTCCTGACGCGCGTCCTCGCCGACCCGGACCGCGTCAAGTTCTACCATTTCGCTCGCTTCGACCTTGCGGTGATCCAGGCGTATCTCGGCGTCCGCGCCGGGCCGGTGTTCTGCACCAAGATCGCGTCGAAGCTCGTCCGTACCTATACCGACCGCCACGGCCTGAAGGACGTGCTGCGCGACACGATCGGCGTCGACGTGTCGAAGGCGCAGCAGTCGTCCGACTGGGGTGCCCCTGTCCTGACCGATGCGCAGATGGATTATGCCGCGTCCGACGTCCGCTACCTCCACCGCGTCGTCGACGTGCTAACTGAACGGCTGGCGCGCGAAGGGCGGACCGGACTTGCGCAGGCGTGCTTCGACTTCCTGCCGTGGCGCGCCGATCTCGACCTTGCCGGGTGGCCCGAGTCGGATATTTTTGCGCATCTATGATCGAGGCCGGCAACGCGATCCGCGCGCGGGCGGCGCTTCCGGGCGGGGGGTGGGACCGCTTCGTCGCGGTCGTCAAATGGGCGTTGCCGGCGGCCGCGCTCGCGCTGTTGGCAACGATCATCGTCTGGCCGCTGACCTCGGCGCGCGAATTCTCGTTCCTGCTGGCGAAGGACAAGGTGGCGATGTCGAAGGAACGTCTGCGGACCAACAATGCGATGTACCGCGGCCAGACCGCAAACGGGCAGCCGTTCGAAATCCGCGCCGGCGGCGCCGTCCAACGGTCGTCGGCGGTGCCGGTCATCGAACTCAGCCATCTCTCCGCCGATGTCCGGCTCGACGACGGCCCGGCGCGCGTCGATGCACCCTCGGGCCGTTACGAGATCGACCACGACCTGCTCGTCATCGCCGGGCCGGTGCGGATGGATAGCGCGGCGGGCAAAACCCTTAACGGCGCCGATGTTCGCGTCAGCCTGCTCGACAAGACCGTCGTGACCGATCTGCCGGTGACCGGCACCCTGCCGCTGGGCACGTTTCGCGGCAACCGGTTGCGCGCTGATATCGGCGGCAAGCGGGTGATGCTCAGCGGCGGCACCCACTTGCACATCACCCCTGCCCCTCACAGGAAAACCGCATGAAGCGTCTCGTGCTAATCGCCGCGATGCTGGCCGCACCGCTCGCCGCCCAGAGCGCGCTGAAGAACCATAATACCGATGCTCCGATCGACGTCGACGCGAAGGCGATCGACGTCCTCGACGCGAACGGCAAGGCGGTGTTTTCGGGCGACGTTCGCATCATCCAAGGAACGATGAAGCTCAACGCCGATTCGGTGACCGTTTTCTACAGCCGCTCGAAAAAAGGCGGCGATCCGGCGATCGAACGGCTCGACGCGCAGAACAACGTCAAGCTCGTCACGCCGACCGAGTCGGCGACGGGGCGCACCGGCATCTACGATGTCGCGCAAAAGACGATCACGCTCGTCGGCGGCGTGACACTAACTCGCGGCGAGAATGTCCTCCATGGCCAGCGCCTGTCGATCGACCTCGAGTCGGGGCGTTCCAAGCTCGACAGCGCGGGGACGCCAGCCGCACCAGGGCAGCCGGCAACGAGCGGCGGGCGCGTGTCGGGGCGGTTCGTCGTACCGCCGCGAACCCAGACCAAGTAGTCGCCTGCGACTAGCCCCGCCGCGGTCCCTCGCCTAAAGGCAGCGATGCATGACCCTCCCGTCCTCAGGCAGCTTCGAGCGCGGCGTCCACCGTTACCCGGTGCGCGTATATTTCGAGGACACCGACCTGACGGGTATCGTCTATCACGCCAACTACTTGCGCTACATGGAGCGCGCGCGGACCGAGATGCTGCGCGCGCTGGGGATCGAGCAGCAGCCGATGCTGACGGCCGGCGACGGTTATTATTCGGTGTACGACCTGTCGCTGACGTACATGGCCCCGGCGCGGCTCGACGACGTGCTGACGGTGCGGAGCTGGGTGACCCAGGTCCGCGCGGCGGCGACGGTGCTCGGGCAGGATGTCTGGCGCGGGGCGACGCAGCTGACCCGCGGGCGCGTCACTGCCGCGTGGCTCGGCATGAATGGCCGCCCACAGAGGCAACCGCGCGACTGGGGGCGACGTTTCTCCGACCTGCAAACCGAGGCTGCCCAAAACTGATGCCAACCGTGACTGTTCCGAGTGTTCTGGCCAAGACAGTCGTCGACATGTCGCCGCTGGCGCTGTTCCTGCAGGCCGACATCGTCGTCAAACTCGTCATGCTCGGGCTGATCGCGGCGAGCGTCTGGTCGTGGGCGATCATTCTCGAACGCAGCCGCCGCCTCAGCGCAATCAACGCGCAGGCGAAGGCGTTCGAGGACTGGTTCTGGAAATCCGACAGCCTCGACGCGCTGTACGAGCCCGCGTCGAAGGCGAAGCACCCGTCGGCGCGGCTGTTCGTC
>JBBSFF010000011.1:0-16167 GCA_038238995.1 Sphingomonadales bacterium | reverse complement strand
GCTGTTGTTGAGCGAAGACGATCTCCATCCCGAAAGCCTCGCGCTGGGGTCGACGACGATCGCGGCGGTGGCAAGCGCGCCGGCCGGCGACCGGCGCGCCGACCGCGTGACGGCGTTCACCGGCGCGGCACTCGACGACGCCCGCACCCGCGCCGCGGCGCATTTCGGGGTTCCCGGTGCGGCGCTGGCCGGCTTGACCCGCGCCGACGTCCGCGAGTTTGCGCACGCGCACGACCTGAGGACCGTCGTCGTGCCCCATGCCCCCGTCGGACCCGCCCGGGCCGCGCTCGATGCCATCGCCGCCGACCTTGCCGCCGACGGTGTCGCGCTGATCCCCGTTCGCCGCGCGTGGGATAGCGCCGCATGGCCCGCCGCCCGGCGCGGCTTCTTCGCCTTCCGCGACACGGCTGCAGCGCTCATCGCCTGACGTCGTCGCGTTCGGAGATCTGGTGACCCCTACGGGAATCGAACCCGTGCTTCAGCCGTGAGAGGGCCGCGTCCTAACCGCTAGACGAAGGGGCCGAGCGAGGCGCGTCAATACCGGCGGCGGGTCATCCGCGTCAAGCCGCGATCCCGGTCCGCACCGCCGCGGACGCCCGATGAGGCTTAAGTTTACACAAATGTCGCCAAATTCGCCGATTTCGTGAACTTAAGCACGGTGCGGCCCGTCGCCGTCAAGCCGCCGCCCGGTGGTCGCGGTCGGCCTTTTCCGCCTTGAGGCTGTCGGCGAGGAGGAACGCGAGTTCGAGCGACTGGCTCGCGTTCAGCCGCGGATCGCACTGGGTCTGGTAGCGATCGGCCAACCCCGCGTCGGTCACGCCGATCGCGCCGCCTGTACATTCGGTGACGTCCTGGCCGGTCATCTCGACGTGGATGCCGCCGGCGTGGGTGCCCTCGGCGCGGTGGACCGCGAAGAAGCTCCGCACCTCGCGCAGGATCAGCTCGAACGGGCGCGTCTTGATGCCCCCCGCCGCCTTGACCGTATTGCCGTGCATCGGGTCGCACGACCAGACGACCGAGCGCCCTTCGCGCGCAACGGCGCGGACGAGCCGCGGCAGCGCGCCCTCGATCTGGTCGGCCCCGAAACGCGCGATCAGCGTCAGCCGACCGGGCGCGTTCGCGGGGTTGAGCGTGTCGGTCAGCCGCAGCAGGTCGTCGACGGTGATCGACGGCCCGACCTTGAGCCCGATCGGGTTGCCGACCCCGCGCAGGAACTCGACGTGCGCCGATCCGGCGAAGCGCGTCCGGTCGCCGATCCACAGCATGTGCGCCGAGGTGTCGTACCAGTCGCCGGTCAGGCTGTCCTGCCGCGTCAACGCCTCCTCGTAGCCGAGCAGCAGCGCCTCATGACTGGTAAAGAAGCTCGTGCCCTTCAATTGCGGCACGGTTTCGGGGGAAATCCCGCACGCCGCCATGAAGTCGAGCGCCTCGCCGATCCGGTCGGCGAGCGCCTGATACTGCTCGCTCCACAGCGATCGCCCGCCGAAGTCGAGGTTCCACTGATGGACCTGATGAAGGCTGGCATAACCGCCGCTGGCGAAGGCGCGGAGCAGGTTGAGCGTCGCCGCCGACTGCATATAGCCGCGCATCATCCGCGCCGGGTCGGGGGTCCGCGCGGCGGGCGTGAAGTCGGTGCCATTGATGTTGTCGCCGCGGTAGCTTGGCAGCGTCGCGGCCCCGATCGTCTCGGCATCGCCCGAACGCGGCTTGGCGAACTGCCCCGCCATCCGCCCGACCTTCACCACCGGCAGCTTCGACGCGAAGGTCAGGACGACCGCCATCTGCAGCAGGACGCGGAAGGTGTCGCGGATGTTGTTCGGGTGGAAGTCGGCGAAGCTTTCGGCGCAGTCGCCACCCTGGAGCAGGAACGCCTTGCCCGCCGCGACGTCGGCGAGTTGCGCGATCAGGTCGCGCGCCTCGCCGGCGAAGACCAGCGGCGGGTAGGTGCGAAGTTCGGCCTCGGTCGCGGCAAGCGCGGCGGCGTCGGGGTAGACGGGCAGCTGTCGCGCTTCGTGGGCGCGCCAGCCGGCGGGGGTCCAAGCGGTCGTCATGGCCGCGTCATGCGAGACGCACGCGGTCGAGACAAGTGTTTTGGTTCATCGTCACATCGGAAGTTCGCAAAGTTCGCACGAAACCACGACAGAATCGCGTCGTTCTGAACCGATACGGTACCTTCCTGACGACGACCGAGTTAAGAGGCGAGATCATCAGACGAGCCTACGCCGATCGGGTCGGTGTAGGACAGCACATTACGACCCATGCGCCAGTCGGCTGCGACTCATTCGCAACATGCTTGCGAATGCGAATGACTCGCAGTATCGAGCAGCATCACCACCGCGGGAACGTCCATGTCGAACACCAGAATACCGATGTCGCTGCGCGCGCCGATGCTCGCCCCGCTGACTACCGCCCTGCTGTTCGGCGGCGCGGCGCGCGCCGATGCGGTCGACGCCGGTCCCAGCGACATTGTCGTCACCGGTATCCGCTCGTCGGCGACGAACCCGTATGCCGACGCGGCCGCGCCGTACAAGGTCGACCGCTCGGCGTCGTCGAAGCTGACCGAACCGCTTGCCGACACGCCGAAGTCGATCACGATCATCCCCAAGGAGGTCATCCAGGACCTCGGCGCGCTCAGCTTCCGCGATCTCGCGCGGACCCAGCCCGGCGTCACGCTCGGCACCGGCGAAGGCGGCAACGCGTTCGGCGACCGCATCTTCATCCGCGGCTTCGACGCACGCAACGACGTCTACATCGACGGGCTGCGTGACCCCGGCGTCACCAGTCGCGAGGTGTTCGCGATCGAGCAGGTCGAGATCGTCAAGGGACCGTCGTCGACCTACGGCGGGCGCGGCACCACCGGCGGCGCGGTCAGCCTGATCAGCAAGGCCCCGCAGGCGACCAATTTCGTCGCCGGCGAGATCGTCGGCGGCACCGACGCGACCCGACGCTTCACCGTCGACGTCAACCGCAAGCTCGCCGACACGGTCGAACTCCGCGTCAACGGGATGTTCACCGACGCCGATGTCGCCGGGCGTGCCTATACCTACGCCTGGCGGTGGGGCGTCGCCGGATCGCTGGCGTGGCATCCCGCGCCGACCGTCGACGTCGTCGCCGATTATTATCATTTGACCGCCGACGGCCTGCCCGACTGGGGCGTACCCTTCGACCTGCGCACGCAGCAGCCGTTCGCCGTCAACCGCAACAACTTCTACGGCATCCTCAAGCGCGATTTCAGCCACGCGACAACCGATATCGGCACCTTCCGCCTCGAATGGCGCCCCGCCGAGGGCGTCAAGCTGACGAGCAAGACGCGCTACGGCAACTCGCTGAGTTCGTACATCGCCACCGTCCCCGAACGCCCGAATATCAGCGACCCGAACCCGGCGAACTGGACGGTCCAGGCGAACCCGCAGAACCGTAACGCGCGGACCGAGACGTGGGCCAACGCGACCGAGGCGAGCGGGGAGTTCGACACCGGCAGTTTCCACCACAGCCTGATCGGCGGGGTCGAATTCGACCACGAGGAAATCGTCAACCGCCCTTTCGCCTTCGCGAGCTCGGAAAGCGTCGGGACGATCGTCGTACCGACGACGATCATCCTGCAGAACCTGTTCCACCCCGACGCGAACAACCCGGCGTTCAACCAGGTTCGCGCGCTGTCGGGGGCGCGCGCCGAGACGCTCGTCGTGACCAAGGGCGCGTATTTGCTCGACACGGTCGACCTGACGCCGACGGTCAAGCTCAGCGCCGGGGTCCGCTTCGACGACTATATCGTCTCGAGCGACTCGCTGTCGGCGACCCCGCTGACCGCGACCGCCCCGCGGCAGACCCGGACCCTGCTCCGCAACCACAGCAGCTTCGTCAACTGGAACGGCGGGCTCGTCTGGAAGCCGTTACCCAAAGCGACGCTGTACGTCTCGGCGAGTTCGTCGTCGAACCCGAGCGGCGAGCAGACCGACGCCAACGGCGTCAGCTACGGCGGCCTCGGCGCGACGACCGCCAACCTCGATGCCGAACGTAACACCAGTTACGAGGCGGGGGCGAAGGTTCAGGCGGGCGAAGGCGGCCATGTCCTGCTGACCGCAGCGGTGTTCCGCACCGACAAGACCAACGCCCGCGTCATCGACCCGTTGAGCGGTACCTCGCAGGTCCTCGCCGGCAAGCAACGCGTCACCGGCGTCGAACTGGG
Source organism: Sphingomonadales bacterium (assembly GCA_038238995.1). Taxonomy (GTDB): domain Bacteria; phylum Pseudomonadota; class Alphaproteobacteria; order Sphingomonadales; family Sphingomonadaceae; genus Polymorphobacter_B. The sequence continues at coordinate 11,978 of JBBSFF010000011.1, read as the reverse complement.
CGCGAGCGGTAACCTGACGTCGCGGCTCGCGGTGTTCGGAGGATATACCTTCCTCGACGCGAAGGTACTGGCCACGACCAACCCCGTCGTCGCGGGCGGGCCGTTCCCCAACGTCGCGCGCAACAGCTTTGCGATACTGGCGACGTATAAGCTGTTCGACAGCTTCACCGTCGGCGGGCAGGCGAACTACAACAGTGCGCGATTCGGCGGGACGACGATCGCGCTGCCCTCGACGCTGCCCGGCTATTGGCGGTTCGACGCGACCGCCAAGGCGTCGCTCACGGGCAAGATCGAGCTCCAGGTCAACGTCCTCAACCTGACCAACAAGACATATTACGACGCGATCTACCGGTCGGCGACGCCGTTCACCTATGTCGCCCCGGGACGGTCGGCACTGGCGACACTGCGCTTCAAACTATAGCGTCAGCGGCAATGCTGCTCGTCATCCCCGATGTCTTTTCGCCCGCCGATGTCGCCGCGTGCGTCGCCGATCTCGACGCCGCGACGTGGGGCGACGGGCGCATCACCGCCGGGCTGCAGTCGGCCCCGGTCAAGGATAATGCGCAGTTGTCCGACACCTCGCTGGTGGCGTTGCGCTGGGGCGACCGCGTACTCGACGCGCTCGGGGCGAGCGACCTGTTCGTCGCCGCCGCGCTGCCGCACCGGACCTTTCCACCGCTGTTCAACCGCTACGCCGGGGGCCAGTCGTTCGGGACGCATATCGACAACGCGATCCGCCCGATCCGCGGCACGCCGATCAAGCTCCGCACCGACCTGTCGGCGACCTTGTTCCTGAGCGACCCCGACAGCTACGACGGCGGCGAACTGATCGTCGAGGATGCGAGCGGCGGGCAGGTCATCAAGCTGCCCGCCGGTCACATGGTCCTCTACCCTGCGTCGAGCCTCCACCGCGTCACGCCGGTGACACGCGGGGTCAGGCTGGCGAGTTTCTTCTGGGTCCAATCGATGGTTCGCGACGACGGCGCGCGGGCATTGCTGTTCGACCTCGACCGCACGATCCAGCAGCTGGCGGCGCGCGACGGGATCGGCGATGCGGAGGTGGTGGCGCTGACAGGCATCTACCACAACCTCGTCCGGCGGTGGGCGGAGAGTTAGTTCACCGCATCAGCACGAGTTCTTCCGCCATCGTCGGGTGCAGCGCGACCGTCTCGTCGAACGCCGGCTTGGTCAGCTTCGCCTTCACCGCAATCGCCAGCGCCTGGAGAATTTCGGGCGCGTCGGGGCCGATCATATGGGCGCCGACGACGACATCGGTCGCGCTGTCGACGACGAGCTTGTACAGCGACCGCTCGTTGCGCCCGGCGAGAACGTTGCGCATCGGGCGGAAGTCGCTGGTGAAGACGCGGACCGTGCCAAGCTTGTTGCGCGCCTCCGCCTCGGTCAGGCCGACGCTGGCGATTGGCGGGTTGGAGAACACCGCGCTGGGGATGCAGCCGTGGTCGACCGTCCACGGCTTGCCGCCGAAGATCGAGTCGGCGAAGGCATGACCCTCGCGGATCGCCACCGGCGTCAGCTGGACGCGGTCGGTGACGTCGCCGACCGCCCAGATATTGTCGACGTTGGTATGGCTGTCGGCGTCGACCTGAATCGCATGGGCCGCGGTGAGCGCGACGCCGGCGGCATCGAGCCCGAGCCCCTCGATGTTCGGCCGCCGCCCGATCGCCCAGAGCAGCAGGTCGGCCTCCATCGGTTCGCCGCCTGTCAGCACGCGGATGCCGGTGTTGGTCTGTTCCACGCCCTTGAAATCGACGTTGAATTCGAACTTGATCCCCTTGGTCATCGAGATCTGCAGCAGCCGATCGCGCAGCGACTGATCGTACTGGCGCAGTATCGTGTCGCCGCGATTGACCAGCGTGACGTGGACGCCGAGCTCGTGAAACACCCCGGCGAACTCGTTGGCGATATAGCCGCCGCCCGCGATGATCAGCTTCTTCGGCAGACGATCGAGATGGAATACCTCGTTCGAGGTGATGCCGTATTGGGCTCCGGGCAGGTCGGGCACGAGCGGGCGCGCGCCGGTGGCGATCAGGATCTTGTCGGTGGTCACCGTCGCCTCGCCGACCCGGATCGTGTGCGCGTCGACGATCGTCGCGTGCGTTGGAAACAGCGTCACCGAATGGCTGTCGAGCGTCGCGTGGTAGATGCCGTTCAGACGGTCGACCTCGGCGAGCACATTGTCGCGCAGCGTCGGCCAGTCGAAACCCTTGTCGCCGAGCGTCCAGCCGAACCGGCGCGCGTCGACGAGATCCTCGGCGAAGTGCGACCCGTAGACGAGCAGCTTCTTCGGCACGCAGCCGCGAATGACGCAGGTGCCGCCGACGCGGTGTTCCTCGGCGATGGCGACGCGCGCGCCGTGCCCGCTCGCGATCCGCGCGGCGCGAACGCCCCCCGAACCGGCACCGATGACGAACAGGTCGTGGTCGTATGTGGTCATGTGGTGCAGGTAAGGTGCGGCAGGCGACGGTGCAAACGCGAAACATGCGTCACAGTGATCGCTTGTGGAGCGAACGCGTCAGAACAACCGCGCCCCGTTCGCGACGGGCAGGTCGGGCGCGAACAGGACGACCGCGCCGTCGGCGTCGGGGAAGCCGAGCGTCAGCACCTCCGACATGAAGGGCCCGATCTGGCGCGGCGGAAAGTTGACCACCGCCGCGACCTGCCGCCCGACGAGGCTGTCGACCGTGTAGTGGACCGTGATCTGCGCGCTCGACCGTTTGACCCCGACCTCGGGGCCGAAGTCGATCGTCAGCTTGATCGCGGGCTTGCGCGCCTGCGGGAACGCCTCCGCCGCGACGATCGTACCGACCCGGATGTCGACCGCCATGAACGTCGCGAAGTCGGTTTGGGGGGTGAGGGTCATCGGCTGTTCAAATTCCTGTCGTCATCCCCGGAAAAGCGGGAATGATTATCGCTGTCACTGGGATGACGATCATTCCCCCCGGACGATCGCGGTCGCCGCATCGAGCCGTGCCGCGTACGCCGTCAACACCGCACCGGTCCGCCCCACGTATTCGCTCGCATCGGCGAAGCGTCGCTCCTCGATCGCCTCGCGGACCCCCGGCAGCGTCTTCGCGCCGTAACCGGTGAAGCGCCCGGGCGCGTAGACGAGGTTCTGGTACCAGCCGCGCCCCGGCAATCCCTTCGGATCGAGCAGGAGCTGGTCGATGTCGCGCAGCGCCGCGTTGAGCCGGGCGCGCGTCGCCGGGACGAGGCTCGCGCCCTTCGCCGCATACGCCACATCATAAGCCTTGGCGCTGACGCCGAGTGCAGCCACCGCATTGTCGAGCGCGGCGAAGTCGAGGAACGGCGTCGGCGTGACGGCGGCGGGCGCGGCGACCGTATCGAGCGGGTCGCTCGCCAGCGCGAACGCCTTGTCGCCGGTCAGCTTGACGAGGCGCCCATCCTTCGTACGCCGGTCGTCGGCGAGCTTGTGCACCTCGGTCGCGTAGCGCGCGACGGTGTCGGCGAAATCGCCGAAGCGCACCGGCGGGGTGTCGGCATCGGCGATCCGCAGCACCAGCCGCCCGACGGTCTTCGACATCACCGCGCCGTACTTGAGGCCGGGATCGTCGAAGCGGGTGAAGTGGTCGTAGCTGTCGTACGCCGAGTGATACACGCCGCCGCTCTGGCTCTCGCCGCCGAAGCCGATGTCGAGCGTCGCGAGGCCGAGGTGCTGGAGGAACGCCGAATAGTCCGATCCTGACCCGAGCGCGGCGATCGGCAGGTCGCCGCCACCCTCGGCGGCCTTGGCGGCGGTGTCGTCGCCGCGCCCGCGCCCGTCGTAGCCGTCGGCGAGAACCTTGGCGCGAACCCGCGCGCCGATGCTGACCCCGGTCTGCGGATCGGTGACGTCGGCGGCGACGGCGTTGGCGAGGTGCTGGTATTCGTGGCTCCCGGACGCGCCGTAGAAGCCGCGGCCGTTGCCGTCGGTGTTGATATAGACGACTGCCTTCGCCTTCAGCTCTGCGGCGTGGGTCTCGGCGTATTCGGTCGACCCGAGCAGCATCGGCTCCTCGCCGTCCCAGCTGATGTAGACGATCGTCCGGGCGGGTCGCCACCCCTTCGTCGCCATCGCGCCGAGCGCCTTCGCCTCCGACAGCATCGCGACGTTACCCGACAGCGGATCGGCCGCGCCAAACACCCAGCCGTCGTGGTGGTTGCCGCGGACGACCCATTCGTCGGGGAACTTCGCGCCCTTCAGCGTCGCGACGACGTCGTACAACGGCTTGAGCGACCAGTCGGATTTGACCGCGAGGTGGACCTTGACCGCCCCGGGACCGTCGGCGCTGCCGCCGATGTGGTACGCGATCGGCAGCCCGCCGCGGAACGGCGGCGGCGCAAGCGGGCCGTCGAGCGCGGCGAGCAGCTGTTGCGCATCGCCGTACGACATCGGCAGCGTCGGAATCTTGAGGATCGTCACCGCTTGCTCGCGCGTCAGCCGCCCGGTCATGCCGGGGACCGAGCCGACCCCGGGAGTCGTCGGGTCGCCCGGATACGTCGTCATGTCGGCGACCGAGCCGCGCTGGACGCCGAACGCCGGGCGTGCGCCACCCTTGGGATAGACGTCGCCGTCGCCGTAGCCGTCGTCGGCGGGGTCGGAATAGATGATGCAACCGACCGCGCCGTGCTCCTGCGCGAGCTTCGGTTTGAGCCCGCGCCAGCCCGCGCCGTAGCGCGCGATCGCGATCTTGCCCTTGACGTCGATCCCGCGCCGGGCGAGCGCCTCGTAATCGCCGGGCAGGCCATAATTGACGTAAACGAGCGGTGCGGTGACGTCGCCGTCGCCCTGAAACGCGACGTACGGCGGCAGCGCGCCCGTCAGATTGGCGCTCGTCGCGTCGCCCGGCACGGCGGGTTCCTGCCCGCCGAGAACGACGCGCCGCGGCGCGACCATTTCGACCGTCGTGGAGATCGGGGTCGGATAGAGCACATCGTATTGCTCGATATGCGCGTCCCACCCCCATGCCTTGAACATCGCCAACGTCTTGTCGGCGATGACCTTGTCGTGCGGGCTGCCGACGTGGTTCGGCTCCGACGAAAAATCCTTGAGCCACGTCATCTGGTCGGCCGAGCTGATCCCCGCGTCGAGCTGCGCCTCGCGCGCCGTCGGCGACATCGGCGCGGCGTAAGCGGTCGACGCGAGCAGCAGGCTCAGGCCGAGGATAGGAACGACGTGCTGCATGGCGAAACCCCTGACTTCTTCCCCGCGAAGGTGCGACGAAAGCGAGGGGTGTGGCAATCCGCTTTCGTAGGGGGGAAGTCGGCGCAATCGGCACCCGGCATCACGTCGGCCGGTCGCGCATTGCGTATCCGTGCTTGAACTACGCCGTCATCCCCGCGAAAGCGGAGACCCATCTCCGGCGGCACGAGATGGGCCCGGCTTTCCCGGGGGATGACGTCAATTTGATGGAACCTGCTTGCTGAGCCCCGTCCCTTCCGCCGTCGCCCTCGCCGTCCGCCGGCCGTGGACCGTCGTCGCGGTCGCGCTCGCGGTCGTCATCGCCGCCGGCTGGTTCGCCGCGGGGCATTTCGCGATGAATACCGACACCGCGACGCTGATCGCGCCAACAGTCGACTGGCGCCGCGACGAGATCGCGGTCGACACCGCCTTCCCGCAGAACCGCGACCTGATCGCGGTCGTCGTCGACGGCGCGACCCCCGAAACCGCCGAGATCGCGGCGTCGTCGCTCGCGACCCGCCTCGCCGCCGATCCGACGCACTTCCAATCGGTCCGCCGCCCCGACGCGACTCCGTTCCTCCGGCGCAACGGCGTGTTGCTCGGGTCGACCGCCGAGGTGCGCGCGACGGCGGCGGCGCTGATCGTGGCGCAGCCGTTCCTCGGCCCGCTCGCGGCGGATCCGTCGGTGCGCGGCGTGATGACGAGCCTGTCGACGGTGCTCGGCGGGGTCGAGGGCGGGACGGCGACACTCGCCGACATCGCCAAGCCGGTCGCCGCGCTCGGCATCGCGCTCGACGCGGTCGCGGGCGGACGACCGGCGACCTTCTCGTGGATCGACCTGTTCGACGCCGGGAGCGACACGCTGTCCCCGCCGCGCCGCCGGATCGTCCTGGTCCAGCCGCGGCTCGACTTCGGCGCATTGCTGCCCGGCGAAGCCGCGACCGACGCGCTCCGCGCCGCGGCGAAGGGCCTCGACGCGCGCATCCGCCTGACCGGCGCGGTGCCGCTCGCCGACGAGGAGTTCGCCAGCCTCGCCGACCGCGCGTGGCTCGTCGGCGGCGCGATGCTCGGGTCGATGCTCGTCATCCTGTGGTGGGCGGTGCGGTCGCTGCGGATCGTCGCGGCGATCGCGGTCGTGACGCTCGCCGGGCTGGTCGTGACGAGTGCGATCGGCCTCGCGGCGGTCGGCAAGTTCAACCTAATCTCGGTCGCGTTCATTCCGCTCTTCGTCGGGCTCGGGGTCGATTTCGGCATCCAGCTCAGCATCCGCTTTCGTGCCGAGGGGAATGTCGATCCCGCGACGGCGTTGCGCGCGGCGGCGACCGGGCTCGGCGGCGCGCTGGCGCTCGCGGCGACGGCGGTCGCGCTCGGCTTCGCCGCGTTCCTGCCGACCGCGTATGTCGGGGTATCCGAGCTCGGCATCATCGCCGCGTGCGGGATGGCGGTCGCGCTCGCGCTCAACGTCACACTGCTGCCCGCGCTGCTGCTGCTGTTCCGCCCGGCGGTGCGCGGGTCGCCGGGGTTGCCGCTGGCGCGGGCCGAGGCGTGGCTGCTGACGCACCGCCGCGCCGTGCTCTGGGCGTTCGCCGTCTCGCTCGCGGTGAGCATCGCGCTGCTGCCGCTGGTCCGCTTCGACTTCAACCCGTATCACCTGCGCGCGGCCGACGGCGAGGCGATGGCGACGCTGGCCGACCTGACGCGCGACCCCGACCGGACGCCAAACACCGTCGATCTGCTGACGCGCGCGCCCGTCGCGATGAGCGTGCGGCTCGCCGCGTTGCCCGAGGTCCGCCAGGTCGCGAGCCTCGACAGCTTCGTCCCCGACGACCAGCCCGCCAAGCTCGCGGCTGTCGCCGACGCGCGCGACCTGCTCGACCTGACACTCAACCCATTCGACATCGCCCCGCCGCCGAGCGATGCAGAAACCGTCGCCGCGCTGCGACACCTCAGCGGACAGTTGCGGGCCGTCGCGGCGACTGACGCGGGGGCGTTGCGGCTGGCGACCGCGCTCGAGGCGATCGCCGCCGGCCGCCCTGCCCTCCGCGCCAAGGCAGCGGCGTTGCTCATCCCCCCGCTCGGCGTCCTGCTCGACCAGACCCGCGCGTTGTTGCTGGCCGAGCCGGTGTCACGCGCGACGCTCCCCGCCGACCTCCGCGCCGACTGGATCGCCGCCGACGGTCGCGCCCGGGTCGAGGCCTTTCCGGCGGGCAACCCCGACGATAATGCCACGCTGAAACGCTTCGTCGCCGCGGTCCTGAAGATCGCCCCGCACGCGAGTGGCCCGGCGGTGTCGACCCAGGCCGCCGCCTCGACGATCGCGCGCGCCTTCGTGCTGGCGAGCCTCTACGGCCTCGCGGCGATCTCGCTCCTGCTGTTCTTCGTCCTGCTTTCGGTCCGCGAGGTGCTGTTCACCCTCGCCCCCGTCGTCCTGTCGGGGTTCCTGACGCTGGCGACGTGCGTCGTCATCGGCCAGCCGATCAACTTCGCCAACATCATCGCCTTCCCGCTACTGTTCGGCGTCGGCGTCGCGTTCCACATCTATTTCGTCATGGCGTGGAAGGACGGCGCGGCGAACCTGCTCCAGTCAAGCCTCGCCCGCGCGGTCCTGTTCAGCGCGCTCGCGACCGGCACCGCCTTCGGCAGCCTGTGGCTGTCGCACCACCCCGGCACGGCGAGCATGGGCAAGATCCTGATGATCTCGCTCGCCTGGACGTTGGTTTGCGCGCTGGTGTTCGAACCCGCGCTGCTCGGACCGCAAAAACGCGCTACTTCCTGAGCTTGGCGTCGTCGGTGGCGGTCAGCTTCGCCGCCAGCGCCGTTGCTCCGCCTGCCTTGAGCGTCGCCGCGAATTCGGCGCGCTGGACCGCGATCTGGCTGATGCCGTCGGCGAAGACGTCGACGATCCGCCAGCCGCCGTCGGTCCGATGCAGGCGATAGTTGAGCGCGGTCGTCGTTGCCTTCGCCACGATCGCGGCGTGGACCAGCGCATCGGCACCGCGCGTGTCGACCTTCGGCTGGACGGTGAAGCGCTCCCCGTCGAAGCTCGCGAAGTTCGCGGCATAGGCGATCACCGAATGGCGGGTGAAGGCGTCGGTCAGCGTCGCCTGCTGCGCCGGAGGCGTCGTCGCCCACACCGGGCCCGCGACGAGCCGCGTCATCGCGGGCATGTCGTGCGTCGCCTTGACCAGCGGCAGCAGCTTCGCCGTCCGCCCCGCCAGCCCGAGCGCCTTGCCGTCCTTCATCGTCGCCAGCAGCGACGCGTTGAAATCGGCGACGACCGCCGCCGGATCGATCGCCTCCTTCGCGGCGACCGGAGTGGCCACAAGCGCCGATACGGCGAGTACGATCGTGATCCTGTCCATTCGCTTCCGTCTCCTTCCGCCCGCGATGCCTTGCCCGGCCCGAACGAGGGCTGAACGCCGATGGTTGCGTAACATTTCCCGGGCGCGGCGCGAAAGCCACAGTGTGGCGGTGTTCCCGATGCCCGGGGTTGCCGCTGGCCGGGGATTTCAGTAGCCCGGACGATAGTCATCGAAGGTCACCGGATGCGTCTCATTCTCGCTCAACCCCGCGGTTTCTGTGCGGGCGTCGTCCGCGCGGTCGAGATCGTCGACCGTGCGCTCGCGATGCACGGGTCGCCGGTCTATGTCCGCCACGAGATCGTCCACAACGCGCATGTCGTCGACAAGCTCAAGGCCAAGGGCGCGATCTTCGTCGAAGAACTCGACGAGGTCCCCAACGACGCGCTGACGGTGTTCAGCGCCCACGGCGTCGCGCGCGAGATCGTCGACGAGGCGGCGCGGCGCGCGCTGCCGGTGATCGACGCGACGTGCCCACTCGTCACCAAGGTCCATATCCAGGGCCGGCGCTACGCCGCGCGCGGGCGGACGATCGTCCTGAACGGCCACGCCGGCCACCCCGAGGTCGACGGCACGATCGGGCAGATCGACGCCGCGGTTCACCTCGTGTCGACCGTCGAGGACGTCGCCGGGCTCGACCTGCCGCTCGCCACCCCGATCGCCTACGTCACCCAGACGACGCTGTCGGTCGACGATACGCGCGGCGTGATCGAGGCGCTCAACGCGCGTTTTACCGATGTCGTCGGCCCGGATATCTCGGACATCTGCTATGCGACGCAGAACCGCCAGACCGCGGTGCGCGACCTGTGCGCGGCGGTCGATGTCCTGCTCGTCGTCGGCGCGAAGAACAGCTCGAATTCGAACCGGCTGCGCGAGATCGGCGTCGAGATTGGCGTGCCGAGCTACCTGATCGCCGACGGCTCGGCGCTCGACCCGGCGTGGGTCGCGGGCGTCGCGACGGTCGGGCTCACCGCCGGCGCTTCGGCTCCCGAGGAACTGGTGCAGGGGGTCATCGCGGCGCTCCGCGCGCTCGGGCCGGTCGAGGTGTCGACGATGGCAGGCATCGAGGAACACCAGTCGTTCCGCCTGCCACCCAGCCTCCAACGTGCGGCACCGCAGCACGTCGAACTGGCGTCGGTCGCGATGAACGTCTAGGACACAGCTATGACATTGCCACTCGCTCCCCTCCTTCGCATCGGCACCTATACGGTCGCGCAGCACATCAAGGGCGGCAAATATCCGCTCGTGTTGATGCTCGAGCCGCTGCTGCGCTGCAACCTCGCGTGCCCGGGGTGCGGCAAGATCGATTACCCCGACGCGATCCTCAACCAGCGGTTGAGCTATGACGAGTGCATGGAAGCGATTGACGACTGCGGGGCGCCGGCGGTGTCGATCGCCGGGGGCGAGCCGCTGCTGCACCGCGACATGCCGAAAATCGTCAAGGGCTATATCGCCAAGAAGAAGTTCGTCATCCTGTGCACCAACGCGTTGCTGCTCAAGAAGAAGATCGACGACTATGCGCCGTCGCCGTACTTCACCTGGTCGATCCACCTCGACGGCGACAAGGGCATGCACGACCATGCCGTCGACCAGAACGGCACGTACGAAGTTGCGATCGCGGCGATCGAACTCGCCAAGGCGAAGGGCTTCCGCGTCCAGGTCAATTGCACTGTGTTTGACGGCGCCTCGGCCGAACGGCTCGCAGGTTTCTTCGACGAGATGAAGGTCCGCGGAGTCGAGATCACGCTGTCCCCCGGCTATGCGTACGAGCGCGCCGCCGACCAGCAGCACTTCCTCAACCGCGAGCGGACCAAGACCTTCTTCCGCGACGTCTTCAGCCGCGGCGACGGCGGCCGGGCGTGGAAGTTCACCAATTCGCCGCTGTTCCTCGACTTCCTCGCGGGCAACCAATCGTACGAGTGCACGCCGTGGTCGATGCCGCTACGCACCGTCTTCGGCTGGCAGAAGCCGTGCTATCTTGTCGGCGAGGGCTATGTGCCGACCTTCGCCGAACTGATGGAGGGGACCGACTGGGACAAATACGGCGTCGGGAAATACGCCAAATGCTCGAATTGCATGGTCCATTGCGGCTTCGAAGGCACCGCGGCGAGCGACTCGATCCGGCACCCGATGAAGATGTTCGCGATCGGTCGCAACGGCGTCCGCACCGAAGGCCCGATGGCGGCGGACATCGACCTGTCGCATGCTCGGCCCGCGAAGGACAATTTCTCCGACCACGTCGAGAAGGAACTCGCGCGGATCAAGCTGGCCGACCCCGAGGGGTACAACCGGGTGCAGCGCGCCGCTTAAGTCGCCCGATGATCTATACCACTGCAGCTGTTCTGGCCGGATTGGTCGGTTGGCTCGGTGGCTTGGCGGCGCCCGTTTTTCTGGCAAAATTTTTCTGGCGCGAAGCCGCCAAGCTCCCGCATAGATGGTGGCTACATCGTTGCGCGCAGACTTAGCGGAGAACTAAGTGAAATCCGTTGAGCTTGGTGACCTCATCGACTTGATGCGACAAAGTTCGATCCGGGTCGGGCAGCGCGTCGAGCCCTAGAACACCCGCTTCCCCCCGACCCACGTCTGGCTGACCTTCGTTAGCCAGATCGTCGCGGGGTCGTCGGCGAACAGGTCGCGGTCGACGATGATGAAGTCGGCCCATTTGCCGGGGGTCAGCGTGCCGACCCGAGTCTCGGCGTGCGCGGCATAGGCAGCACCGGTGGTGAACGCGGCCAGCGCCTGCTCGCGCGTCAGCTTCTCGCCCGGCTGCCAGCCGCCAGCAGGCAGCCCGTCGTGGTCCTGCCGCGTCACTGCCGAATACAGGCCGTAGAACGGGTTAGGCGATTCGACCGGAAAGTCCGAGCCGCCCGCGAAGCGCGCCCCGTCGTCGATCAGCGTCTTCCACGCATACGCCCCGCGCAGTCGCGCCGCGCCGATCCGATTCTCCGCCATGTTCTTGTCCGACGTCGCATGCGTCGGCTGCATCGACGCGATTACCCCAAGCGAGGCGAAGCGCGGCAGGTCGGCGACGTCGACGACCTGCGCATGCTCGATCCGCAGCCGGAGTCGCGCCCGGTCGGCGGCGGGAACCCGGGCATAGGCGTCGAGGACCTGCGCGTTCGCCGCATCGCCGATCGCGTGCGTCGCGACCTGAAAGCCGTGGCGGGTCGCGTCGTCGACCCAGCCGCGCAATTCGGCATCGGGGTGGAAGCGCAGGCCCCGGTTGCCCGGCGCGTCGCTGTAATCGGCCTTGAGCCACGCCCCGCGCGAGCCGAGCGCGCCGTCGGCGTACAGCTTGACCCCCGGCAGCGACAGCCGCTCGTCGCCGCTCCAGCCGATCGGGCCCTTCGGCGCGATCGCGTGGAGCGCGTCGATTCCACCCGCCATCGCGGTGATCCGCGCGGTCAGGCGGTGCGTCG
>JBBSFF010000010.1:0-16299 GCA_038238995.1 Sphingomonadales bacterium | reverse complement strand
AGCATCGACACGACCCGCGCGCTGACATCGGCGGTCGGCGGGTCGAGCAGCGCGCCATGGTCGGCGAACGGGATGTTGTTGAGGTAGTGAAAGCTGTTGTCGGCGTCGAACGCGCCCCAGCCGCCGTCCTTGCTCTGGAGCCCGACGGTCCATTCGGTGCCGCGCGCGATTGCCTCGTCGTAGCGCGCGCCGACGCGCCCGCGCGCCCGGTCGAGCGCGCAGACGACGGCGGCGGTGTCGTCGAGGTCGGGGTAATGCGGGTTTTGGTACTGAAACGCCCAGCCGCCGGGGCGAAGGTCGGGGGCGTTCTCCGCCCAGTCACCCTTCACGGTAAGCTCCTGCCGCGGGATCAACCAGTCGAGCCCGGCATCGGCGGCGGCCTCGGCCTCGGGGCTGCGAACCTCGAGCATCGCGTGCGCGGCGAGCGCGGTGTCCCAGACCGGGGAGAAGCACGGCTGGCAGTAGATTTCGCCGTCCGGGCGGCGGACGATCAGCTTTTCGACCGCCGCGCGAGCGATGTCGCGATGGGCGGTGTCGCCAAGCGCGTCGAACATCATCACGCTGTTCGCCATCGCCGGGTAGATCGCGCCGAGACCATCGTCGCCGTTGAGGCGTTCGACGACGAAGGCGCGGCAGCGGTCGATCGCGCGCTCGCGCAATGCCGGCGGGCACAGCCCGTCACCCGCCTTGAGCGCAACGTCGAGCGCGCCGAAAGCCGCCTTCCAGAACGCCTTCGCGCCCGCCACGTTCGACTTCGGTTTGACCGTCGCGCGCGGCAGGTACAGCTCGTCGACCGTCACGCCCCGCGAATTATTCGCGACCGGACGCAGCGCCGCGAGCACGAGGAGCGGCACGATCACCGTTCGTGCCCAATACGCCATCTTCGACAGATGCACCGGGAACCAGCGCGGCGCGAGGATAAGCTCGGGCGGCATCGTCGGCACCGTCGACCAGGGCCCGGCGGCGAACAGTGCGAGCTGGATGCGGGTGAAGACGTTGACCGCCGCCGCCCCGCCCGCGCGCAGGATTGCTGCGCGCGCGCGGACCATGTGCGGGGCGTCGATCGCGCCGCCGATCATCTTGAGCGCGAAATACGCCTTGACGCTCGCCGAGATGTCGAAGGCGCCGTTGTGGAACAGCGACCAGCCGTCGTGGTCGCCCTGGATGCGGCGCAGGTAGCGCCCGATCCGCGCTTCGAGATCAATGTCGTTGGGCTCGCCGAGGTAGTGGCGGAGCAGGACATACTCAGCCGGGATCGTTGCATCGGCCTCGAGCTCGAACACCCAATGCCCGTCGGGCTGCTGGAGTTGGGCGAGCGCGTCGGCGGCGCGGGCGACGGCGGCGTCGAGCCCGGCCGCCGTCACGGCAGCATCGAGCCCGGCGGCCGTCACGGCGGCATCGAGCCCTGCCTTGGTAATGGCGGCATCGCGCGTCGCCGGGTGGTCGAGAACGGTCATCCCCGCTGCTTACAGCCGAAACGACCGAATCGCCAAACCCGTGAAAGGTCATGAAAGGTCAGGGTTTCACCGCATGGTTTCATCAGCGGCGTGGGGTGAAGGTCACACACTTGCACACGACGACCGGGTTTTTCACCAATGTGACAGGGTGAAGGTGACACAACTTCACGAAACGACCAGGTTTTTCGCGGCTTCGAGCCGGTCCTGACAATGAGAAAGAGCGACGTGGGCAAGAACTCGGCCCCATCAAGTCTACCCTATTCGCGACGGTGTAGGACAGGCCTTTCGCACCAGCGCCGCCGCCGTCACCCCCGACCGGATCGCGCCCTCGATCGTCGATGGCAGCCCGGTCTGCGTCCAGTCACCCGCGAGGAACAGGTTGCGCGTGGGCGTCGCCGCGCGCGGACGCAGCGCGTCCTGCGCGACCGTCGCGGCAAAGGTCGCGCGGCGTTCCTTGACGACCTGCCACGGCGGCAGCGGCGCGGTCAGGTCGAGCGCGGCGCACACCTCGGCCCAGACAGCGGCGGCGAGGTCGGTGCGGTCGCGGTCGACATGCGCGTTCGCCGCGCTGATCGTCACCGAAATCCGGTCGGGGAAGGCGAAGATCCATTCGCTGACCCCCCCGAGGACGCCAAGGATCGCGGGGGCGGTCGCGGGCGGCGGGGTCGCGAAGTGGAGGCTGACGATCGGGTTGAACGCGGTCGGGACGGCGAGGCCCGGCAGCAGCGTCGCCGCGACGGGCGCGGGCACCGCGAGGATCACCGCGCCATCGACCGGCTCGACGCCATCGGCGAAGGTCAGCGACGTCACCCGGTCGCGCTCGATGCCGATTTCGGTCAGCCGCCGTGTCCGGACCTCGCCGCCGTTCGCGGTCAGAAACGCCAGCGCCGGGTCGACGAATGCCGCCGCGAGCGTCGGGTGCGCGATTAGCGGGCGGCATGCCGCCCCGCCACGCGCGAGCGACCCGCGCACGACCGCGCTCGCCAGCGCCGCCGATGCGGTCGCAGGCGGCGTATTCAGCGCTGCGAGCAGCACGGGTTCGAGGAGCTTGTCCCACAGCGCGCCATGCGTCGCGACGACATCACCGACCGTCGCTCCGGTGGGCGGCCGCAACAGTCGGGCGAGCGCGAGATAGTCGCGTGGCCCTGTCCCCGGCACCCGGCGTGCCGCTGCGAAAATCCACCACGGCACCGCCCCGTCGTTCGGCGCGACGGTGAAGCCATCGCCGCCGCGCAGATCGACGAAGTCGAACGCCGCGCTCCCCGGCCCGCGCAGCCGGTCGCGCGCGCCGATCCGGTCGAGATACGCCATCACCGCGCCGTTGCCCGACAGGACGAGGTGGTTGCCGTTGTCGATCGTCAACCCCGTCGCGGCGTCGGCGTACGACCGGCACCGCCCCCCCGCCTGCGGCGCGGCTTCGGACAGCACGACGCGGTGACCGGCGGCGGCGCATTCGACCGCCGCCGACAGGCCGGCGAGGCCCGCCCCGATGATGTGAACGGTCACCGCCGCCCCTGTCGTGCGCTCACCGCAGCAGGCCGACCTTGATCACCGTCCACAGCAGCGCCGCCTTGCGCAGCTTGATCCGGGCGCGCGGGCGATGCCAGCCGCTCGCCTCCATCATCGACAGCGTCTTCGAATAGACCCCCGCCATCAGCCGCGGCGCGAACAAATGCCCCGGCGGGCGTTCGCCGAGGATCGCCTTGGCGTGGGCGTAATGCTTGTGCGCGAGCGCGGCCAAGTCGCGCGCGACGCCGTCGATCGCCGGGTCGGCGGCGACGGTCAGCGGGTCGTCGCCGACGATGCCGTGCGCGGTCAGATGCTCGCGCGGCAGGTACAGCCGCCCGATCGCCGCATCCTCGTCGATGTCGCGCAGGATGTTGGTCAGCTGCAGCGCGCGCCCGAGATGGTGCGCGAGCGCGATCGCGGGTTCGCCGGTCATGCCGAAGATCCGCACCGACAGCCGCCCGACCGCGCTCGCGACCCGGTCGCAGTACAGATCGAGCGTCGCCACGTCGGGGGCGCGGATATCGGCGGCGACGTCCATGTCCATCCCGTCGATCACGCCGAGAAAATCCGCCTTGGCGAGGCCGAAGTGCGCGACCGCGTCGGCAACCATCGCCGCGCGTCCCGGTTGACCCCCGGCATACAGCGCCTCGATATCGCCGCGCCACGCGGTCAGCGCGGCGGCGCGGTCGGCGCGCCCGCGGTCGACGTCGTCGGCGATATCGTCGACCGCACGGCAATAGGCGTAGACCGCAAACATTGCCTCGCGCTCGGCCTTCGGCAGGACGCGCATCCCGGCGTAGAACGAGCTGCGCGAAATCTGGCCGTTGAGCGCGACGCGGTCGTCGTCGGTCACGCGAGCACCGCAGTCAGCGCGAGCCACGCCGCGCGGAATTTAGAATGCGCGACGCGTGTCGCGAGCGGGTCGCGGCGCTGCAATTGCGCCGCGAGATTTTCGGCAAGCCGCTGGATCACCCGCACCTCGGCGGCGAGCCGCCGGTCGCGGAGCAGCGCCGCGAACGGCGCGGACCGCGCCAGCAAGCCTTCGGCGCGGCGGGCGAGGTCGACGATCACCGCCCGCAGCGGTGGCGGCGACGCCGGGCCGCCGAGAACGTCGATTTCGATACCTGCCCGGCTAAGCATATCGTCGGGGATATACACCCGGCCCATCTCGCGGAAGTCCTTCCCGCAATCCTGCAGGTGATTGATGATCTGAAGCGCGGCGCACAACGCATCCGACGCGGGCCATGTCGACCGGTCCTCGCCGTGGACGTCGAGGACGAAACGCCCGACCGGCATCGCCGACTTCGCGCAATAGTCGAGCAGGTCGTCGTACGTCGCGGTGCGGGGGGTCGTCACGTCGCGGACGAACGCGGTCAGCAGGTCGAGCGCGTAAAGCGGATCGAGCCGCCGCGTCGCCATCGCCGCGCGCAGCGCAAGCGCGGTCGGGTCGGCCTCGGCTTCCCCGGCGATCGTCGCGCGCATCGCCTCGAGCCGGGCGAGCTTCTCGGCCGGGGTTAGCGGCGCGTGGTCGGCGATGTCGTCGGCGGCGCGGGCGAACCGGTAGAAGGCCATGATCGGCGCGCGATTGACGGAACGGATCAGCCACGACGCGACGGGAAAATTCTCGGTCGTCGCAGTGCGGTTCGGGGTCATGCCGCCTTCGCCTGGGCCCGGCCCTTCCACTGGCCCCCCGCACCGCGCCACGTCTGCACCGCCGACATCAACGTGTACCAGCCGTAGACCAGCGCGATCGCCGGCACCGCCGCGCCCCATGCCGGTGAGCGGCGGTAGAAGAGGAGCATCGGCTGGAACGCCGCCGACATCATCGCCCACGCGACTGCGCCGCCAACCTGCGCGCCGCCAGTGGCGAAAAAGGCGAGCAGCGGCGGCGCGGCGAAGGTCAGCGCGAGCCCGAGCAGTGTGCCGATGAGCAGGAGCGGCGAATAGTCGAGCTGGGCATACGCCGACCGCGAAATCATCGCGCCGATGTCGCCGATCCGCAGATACGCGCGCAGCGACGTCGAGCGGTCGGTCAGCAGCAGTGCGATGGGTCCCTGCGCCTTCATCACCCGGCCAAGCGCGCAATCGTCGATCAGCGCGCCGCGGATCGCGGCAATACCGCCGGCTCGGGCAAGCGCGGCGTGGTCGACAAGCATCACGCCACCTGCCGCCGCCGCGATCTTCCCCGGCCGCGCGACGGCGCGAAACGGAAACAGCATCGCGAAGAACCAGACGAAGGCGGGGACAAGAAACCGCTCGGCGGCGGTTACGCAGCGCAGCCGTGCCATCAGCGAGACGAGCACGCGTCCCTCGCCGCCCGCGCGCGCCACCAGCGACCGCAACGTGTCGGGGGCGTGGACGATATCGGCGTCGGTCAGCCAGAGGTACGTCGGCGCGCCCGCCGCCGCGATCCCCTGCGCGACCGCCGCGACCTTGCCGGTCCAGCCGGGGGCGAGGGGCGCGGCGGTGAGCACGGCCAGCCGCGCGCCGCCGCTGCGCCGCGCGACATCTGCCGTCCCGTCGCTGCTGCCGTCATCGACGAGGATGATCCGAAAATCGCCGGAATAGTCCTGACCCGCGAGGCTCGCGACCGCCGCGCCGACGACCGCCGCCTCGTCGCGCGCGGGCACGACCGCGACGACGGCGGGCCACTTCTTCAGGGCGGGAAACATCCCCGCATCGCGCTCGCGCGTCCGCCACCAGCCGTCGCGCGCGAACAACAAGACGCCCCAGATGACGACGACGAGCCCGCCGAGCGCCGCGGTCACCGCAGCATCCCCGCCGCGCCGAACCACGCGAGCGCGTCGGCAAGCGCGACGCCGTACGGCCGCGCCGCGTAGTCGAGCTCGGCCTCGGCCTTGCGACTCGTGAAATACATGTGGTGCCCGGCCATCCGCAGCGCGTCGGCGGTGAGGAACGGCGCGCGCCCGGTAACCTGCGCGACCGCCTCCGCCGCCCACGCCAACGGGAACAGCGGCCCGCGCGGCAGGGCGATCGTCGGCGGCGTGCGCCCCACCAGCCGCGCGATGTCGGCGAGCATCGTCCGCAGGCCGACGTCCTGCCCGCCGAGGATATAGCGCTCACCGACCCGCCCCCGCTCGAACGCGAGGACGTGGCCATGCGCGACGTCGTCGACATGGACGAGGTTCAAGCCGGTATCGACGAACGCCGGAATCCGGCCCGTCGCCGCCTCGACAATGATCTGTCCGGTCGGGGTCGGGCGAACGTCGCGCGGGCCGATCGGCGTCGACGGGTTGACGATCACCGCGGGCAGGCCCTCGGTCGCGACCATCGCCTCGACCAGCCGCTCGGCGACGACCTTGCTCCGCTTGTACGCGCCGATCGCGCGCTCGGGAGTCAGCGGATCGGTCTCATCGGCGGGGACCCGGTCGAGCCCGAGCGTCGCGACCGAGCTCGTATGGACGACGCGCGCCACCCCTGCCGCGAGGCACCCGCGCATGACGTTCTCGGTCGCGGTCCGGTTATTGCGGACGATCTCCTCGGGGTCGCGCGCCCATAGCCGGTAGTCGGCGGCGACGTGGACCACCCCCTCCGCGCCGACGCACGCCGCCGCGACCGCGCCCGCGTCCATCAGATCGGCGGTGACGATTTCGGCGTTGAGCCCGAGCAGATTGTCGCGCGGGCTGCTTGCCCGCACCAGTACCCGCACGCGGTAGCCCGCCGCGCCAAACGCCCGCGCGACGCTCGCGCCGACGAACCCCGCCGCGCCGGTAATCAGGATCGTCTCACCCGCCATCGCCCGCCTCCCTAGCCGCGAAGCGCGCGGCGTGGATAGAGGCGCGCGCCGACGGCGCAAGGACGCGACAAGCCGCGCGTGGGGGTCTAAGGAGCCGTGCGTGACTCAGTTTCGACTAACGACATGATCGGGGGATCGTCGGTCGTCCTTGCCGCCTTCGCGGTGGTCGGCGTCGGCTATCAATGGCTGTCGGCGATCGCGGTGTGGCGGACGCTCGCGACGCCGCTGCCGCCCGCCGATGCGGGCGCGGCCCCGCCGGTGACCTTGCTCAAGCCGCTGCACGGGTTCGAACCGCGGCTCGCGGCGAACCTCGGCGGGTTCGCCGCCCAGACGTACGGCGGCGACATCCAGACGGTGTTCGGGGTCAGCGCCGATAGCGACCCGGCGATCACCGCGCTGGTGGCGCTGCGCACCCCCGCCACCACGCTCGTCGTCGACGGCGAACGCCATGGCAGCAACGCCAAAGTGTCGAACCTCGTCAACATGATGGCAGCCGCGAAGCACGACATCCTCGTCGTCAGCGATTCGGACATCGCGGTCGGCCCCGATTACCTCGCGCGCGTCGTCGGTGCGCTCGCACTCCCCGGGGTCGGCGCGGTGACGTGCCTGTACCACGGGCGCGGCGATGCCGGGGGCTGGTCGAAGCTCGCGGCGCAGGGGATCAGCTACGGCTTTCTGCCCGCGGTCGTGGTCGGGCTGCGGTTGGGCCTCGCCGAGCCGTGCATGGGGTCGACGATCGCGCTGCGCCGTGAAACGCTCGACGCGATCGGCGGCTTCGCGGCGTTCGCCGACATCCTCGCCGACGACCATGCGATCGGGGTCGCGGTGCGCGTGCCGGGCTTGCACGTCGCGGTGCCGCCGTTCACCGTCGCGCACGGCTGCGGCGATGCGAGTCTGGCGGCACTGATGCGCCACGAACTCCGCTGGAACG
Source organism: Sphingomonadales bacterium (assembly GCA_038238995.1). Lineage (GTDB taxonomy): Bacteria > Pseudomonadota > Alphaproteobacteria > Sphingomonadales > Sphingomonadaceae > Polymorphobacter_B. Next base: position 8,645 of record JBBSFF010000010.1, on the reverse strand, counting down.
CCACCATCCGCCGTCTCGATTTCTGGGGCTATCTGGGCAGCGGGCTGGTCAACCCGCTCCCGTTCGCGGTCGCGTCGGCGCTCGTCGACCCGGCCGCGTGGCCGCTGGTCCCGGTCGCCTTCGCCGCGCGCATCCTCGTCGTGGCGGCGGTCGATCGGGCGACTGCGAGCCGCACCGCGCCGTTCTGGTGGTTGCCCGCGCGCGATTTCCTGACGTTCGGACTTTTTATCGCCGGGTTTCTGGTGCAATCGGTCGATTGGCGCGGGTCACGACTCAAGGTCGCCCGCGACGGCAGTATTTCCCGGCAAGGTTCAACCCATGCGTAGTCTTTTTCTCCAGGCCCCGTCGTTCGACGGCTACGACGGCGGCGCCGGTGCGCGCTATCAGATGAAGCGCGAGGTCAAGTCGTTCTGGTATCCGACGTGGCTCGCACAGCCGGCCGCGCTCGTCGCGGGGTCGAAGCTGATCGACGCCCCCGCGCACGACCTGTCGTGGGACGACATAGCGCACGAGGTCGACGACAAGGACCTGATCATCCTCCACACCTCGACGCCGAGCTTCCCGCAGGACATCCGCACCGCCGAGCTGATCAGGGCGCGCAACCCGAAGGCGCTGATCGGGCTGATCGGGGCAAAGGTCGCGGTCGAGACGCAGAAGTCGCTCGAGGCATCGACCGCGGTCGACTTCGTCTGTAGGAACGAATTCGACTTCACGATCAAGGACGTCGCCGACGGCGTCCCCCTCGCCGACATTGCCGGCATCAGCTTCCGCGATGCGAGCGGCGCGATCGTCCACAACCCCGACCGCGCGGTGATCGCCGACATGGACTCGCTTCCGTTCGTCACGCCGATCTACAAGCGCGACCTCGACACGAGTAAGTATTTCGGCGGCTACCTGCTGCACCCGTACATCAGCTTCTACACCGGGCGCGGGTGCAAGAGCCGCTGCACCTTCTGCCTATGGCCGCAGACCGTCGGCGGGCACAATTACCGGACCCGCTCGATCGCGCACGTCATCGAGGAAGTGATATACGTCAAGGCGACGTGGCCCGAGAACAAGGAAATCTTCTTCGACGACGACACGCTAACCGACAACGCGCCGCGGGTCGAGGCGCTCGCGGTCGAACTCGGCAAGCTTGGCGTCGTCTGGAGCTGCAACGCCAAGGCCAATGTTCCACGCAAGACGCTGGAAATCATGAAGGCCAACGGCCTGCGGCTCCTCCTCGTCGGCTATGAGAGCGGCAACCAGCAGATCCTGATCAACATCAAGAAGGGTCTACGCACCGACGTCGCGCGGCAGTTCACCAAGGACTGCCACGACCTCGGCATCGTCATCCACGGCACCTTCATCCTCGGCCTGCCCGGCGAGACCGAAGCGACGATCGAGGAGACGATCAACTACGCCAAGGAGATCGACCCGCACACGATCCAAGTGTCGCTCGCCGCGCCGTATCCAGGGACCTTCCTGTACAAGCAGGCAATGGACAACGGCTGGTTCGACAGCAGTAACGACCTGCTGACCGACGGCGGCAACCAGATCGCGCAGCTCAGCTACCCGCACCTGCCGGCGAGCATCATCTTCGACAAGGTCGAGGAGTTCTACAAACGCTTCTACTTCCGCCCATCGAAGATCGGCTCGATCGTCTGGGAGATGCTGCGCGACTGGGACATGATGAAGCGCCGCCTGCGCGAGGGCGTCGAGTTCTTCGACTTCCTGCGACGTCGGAAAGAGGCGGCGTAACCCCTTGCGGCGACTCGTCGTCACCGCCGACGACTTCGGCAACGACGTCGCGGTCAACGATGCCGTCGAGATCGCCCACCGCACCGGCATCCTGACCGCCGCGAGCCTGATGGTCGGCGCGCCCGCCGCGGCCGACGCGGTCGCGCGGGCGAAGGCACTGCCGGGGCTGGGGGTCGGCCTCCATCTCGTCCTCATCGACGGCACCCCGGTGTTACCCCCTGAGCAGGTGCCGGGGCTGGTCGACGCCCGCGGCCGGTTTCGCGACAACATGGCGCTCGCCGGGGCGGCGATGTTCTTCGTGCCCAGCGTACGCCGTCAGCTCGCAGCCGAGATCGCCGCGCAGTTCGCCGCCTTCGCCGCGACCGGGCTCGCCCTCGACCACGTCAACGCGCACAAGCATTTCCATCTCCACCCGACGATCGCCGGGCTGATCGCGGGCGTCGGCGCGCGCCACGGCCTGCGCGCGGTCCGCGCGCCGATCGAGCCGGGCGCGCCGTCGATGACCGATCCGTGGGCGCGGTTCGTCCGCCGCCGCTTCCGCGCGCGCGGCATCGCGGTGCCAGACGCGGTGTTCGGGCTCCGACATTCGGGGGCGATGACCGCCGACCGGCTCGCGGCGGCGATCGCCGCGCTCCCCGCGGGCCTGAGCGAAATCTACCTCCACCCGGCGACGCGCGACGACTACCCCGGTCACGGCCCCGCGTATCTTCACCGCGACGAGCTCGCCGCGCTGACCGATCCCGCGGTACGCCGCCGGATCGACGCCGCCGGGGTCCGCCTCGGCAGTTTCCGCGCGCTCGCCGCCTGACGATGGCGCGCGCCGTCGTCCTCGTACTCACCCTGCTCGGCTTCGTCGCCGCGGCGTGGATCGTCGGCTCGGTCGGGGTCGCGCCGGTGCTCGCCGCGATCGCCCGCGTCGGCGCGCTCGGCTACGCCGGCTATTGCCTCTACACCTTGCTGGTCCTCGGCCTGCTCGGCGCGGCGTGGCACGCGGTCGCGCCGGGTGGGGGGGCGTGGACCGCGTATATCTGGGCGCGGACGGTGCGCGAGGGGGCGACCGACGTGTTGCCCTTCGCGCAGATCGGCGGGCTCGTCGTCGGCGCGCGCGCGCTAACCGCGCAGGGCGTGCCGAGCGACCTCGCCACCGCGTCGATGATTGCCGACCTGACGACCGAAATGGCGTCGCAGCTTGTCTTTACGCTGTTCGGTGTCGGCGCACTGCTGCTCGCGCTCGGCGGCGCGTTCGACGACGGCGGCGTGCTCAAGCTCGTGCTCGGCGGCCTCGCGGTGACGTTCGCGCTGCTCGCCGCCTTCGCCTTCGGGCAGCAGCCGATGCTGCGCCTAGCCGCGCGGATCGGCGCGGCGATGCTTCCCGCCGCGGTCGCGGGGCTCGGCGCGGTGCAGGACCGGCTGCGCGCGATCTACCGCGACCCGCGCGCGCTAAGCGTGTCGTTCGCGTTCAACCTCGCGGCGTGGGTCGCGAGCGGAGTCGGCGCGTGGCTCGCGCTGCGATTGATGGGCGTGGCGATCGGCCCGGTCGCGGTACTCGCGATCGAGAGCCTGATCTTCGCCGTCCGCTCGATCGCCTTCGTCGTGCCGGGCGCATTGGGCGTGCAGGAGGGCGCGTACCTGCTCCTCGCGCCGCTGTTCGGGCTCGACCCGCAGGTGGCGGTGGCGCTGTCGCTGCTCAAGCGCGCCCGCGACCTGACGATCGGCATCCCCGCATTATTATGGTGGCAGGCGAGCGAGGGGCGGAAGCTGCTCGGCTGACCGCGACGTGACAAGATCGTTGCGAGTCGCCCGCGCATCGCGCACAATCGGCAGCGCCTCGATGGGGGATCGCGCATGCCGTCGCTCGCTCGCCGCTACGACCTCGACTGGCTGCGGATCGGCGCGTTCGGGCTGTTGATCCTCTATCACCTCGGCATGGTGTTCGTGCCGTGGGATTTTCACATCAAGACCGCGCATCCGGTCCACTGGCTCACAGCGCCGATGCTCCTGCTCAATGCGTGGCGACTGCCATTACTGTTCCTGATTTCAGGCGCCGCGTCGCGGATCCTGCTGGCAAAGACCGGATCGGCGGTGCGCTTCGCCCGCGACCGCACCCGGCGGCTGTTCGTGCCGCTCGTGGTTGGGATGGTCGTCTGGATTACGCCGCAGCCGTGGGTCGATTTGACCGTCAACCACGGCTACCAGCACGGCTTCGGTTATTTCTGGGTCCACGATAACTGGCACCTGAACGACCGGCTCGGCGTCTCGACGCCGACATGGAATCAGCTGTGGTTCGTCGCCTATCTCTGGGTCTACACGCTTGTCGCCGCGGTCATCGCGGCCGTCGCGCCGGTCGAGCGACTGCAAACCTGGTTCGACGCGGCGTTCGGCGGCGTCCGCTTGCTGGTACTGCCGTTCGTCTGGCTGGCGACGACGCGGATCCTGTTCGCCGATCGCTGGCCCGAGAACCACGGCCTCGTCGCCGACTGGTACGCGCACCTGACCTATGGCTTCGCTTTCGCCTTCGGGTTGATGCTCGGCGGAACGCGGACGCTGTGGCCGCTGATCGCGCGCTGGTGGCGGCTGGCCGGAGCGAGCGCGATCGTCGCCGGGCTGGTGGTGGTCGCGGTGAACCTGTCGCTCGCCGACGCCGACACGCTGTCGCCGCTCGGCCTCGCGGCGGTTCGGGCCGTCCGGCAGGTTCAATGCTGGGGGGCGATTATCGGGCTGCTCGGCCTGGCGCAGGCCTATCTCGCGCATGACCATCCGTGGCGGGCAACGCTCAATGCCGCCGTGTTTCCCGCGTATATCGCGCATCAAACGATCATCGTCGTCGGCGAATACTGGCTGCGGCCGTTCGCCCTGCCGGCGGGGGCCGAGTTCGCCTTCCTGCTCCCGGCGACGATCGCCGGGTCGGCGGCATTCTATCTGCTCGGTCGGTCGATCCCGTCGTTGCGCCCGCTGATCGGCCTCAATTCCGGCAGGCCAGTTGCCCCTGGACGACCCCGCACGTCGACCGCTGCCCCGCTCGGTTGACCGTGAAGCTCGGACTGCCCGCCTTCGCCGCCTGCGGGATCGCCGCCACCGTGCCGAGCGGCTGGCCGTTCAACGCCTCGACGACATCGCCCGGCTGGAGGTAGCCGAAGCGCGCCGCGGGCGCGCTCGGGTCAATCGCGGTGACGACGACGCCGTGTTCGGGCAGCCCGGCGCCGAGTTCCTGCGCGAACGCGGGCGACAGGTTGCCGACGGTGACCCCGGTAAGCAGGTTGTCGCCGCCGACTGTCGACAGCGCGCGCGGCGGAATTTCGGGCGGCTTCGCCAGCGTCAGCGCCACGCGCGCGCTCCGCCCGGCGCGGAGCAGCGTCACGTCGAGCCTCGTCCCCACCCCGAGCGTCGCGATCCGATAGCGCAGCATGCCGGGGTCGACAATGTCCTTGCCGTCGATCGCGGTGAGCACGTCACCGACGCGGATTCCTGCGCTCGCGGCGGGCGACGCGGGCGTGACCGCGGTGACGAGCACCCCGCCGGGGCGGTCGAGCCCGGCCAGCCGCGCGCTGTCGGCGGTGACGGTCTCGCCCTCCGCGCCGATCCAGCCGGTGACGAGCTTGCCGCTCCCGGCCGCCGCGAGGAACACGCGGACGATGTTCGCAGGAATCGCGAAGCCGATGCCCTGCGACCCGCCGCTGCGCGAATAGATCGCGCTATTGATGCCGACGAGGTCGCCGTGCAGATCGAGCAACGCCCCACCCGAATTGCCCGGATTGATCGCCGCGTCGGTCTGGATGAAGAACTGATAGTCCGACACGCCGACGCCGGTCCGCGCGACCGCCGAGACGATGCCGTGCGTCACCGTCTGGCCGACGCCGAACGGATTGCCGACCGCGAGGACGACGTCGCCGACCTCGGCCCGGTCGCTGTCGCCGAGCTTGATCACCGGCAGTTTAGCGCCCTTCGTGTCGATCCGCAGCAGCGCGAGGTCGGACTTGGCGTCGGCAAAGACCAGCTTCGCCTTGTATTCGCGGCGGTCGGCGAGCCCGACAAGGATCTCGTCGGCTCCGGCGACGACGTGGTTGTTGGTGACGATCAGCCCGTCGGACTGGACGAGGACGCCCGACCCGAGCGACTGCTCGACGCGGGGTTGCGGCGCGCCGCCGCCGAAGAATTGCCGAAAGAACGGGTCGTCCATCATCGCCGCGCGGCTGCGATTGACCCGGGCGGAGTAGACGTTGACCACCGCGGGGGCAGCGCGCCGCGCGACGGGGGCGAACGACAGCTGGACCTGCCCGAGATCGGACGGCGCGGCGCGGGTCACCGCGACGGCCGCGGGCGGCGCGATGACATCGGCGTCGACCGGCGCGCGCGCGACCCCGCCCTCGACGCCGAGCGCGAGCGCCAGCCCGCCGATCGCCCCGCCGCCGAGCAGCACCGCCGTCCGCACCACTGATCGCATATTGTCTCCCTGACCTCAGTTCCTCCCCGCGTGCGGGGAGGATTTTCTACGTCGCCGATGTGGTCCACAACGGCTGAAGCCGCAATGAATGCGCCGGGATCGACGATGAAACTCTACCACTGCGCCGGGGCGCGGTCGTTCCGCGCGCTATGGACGCTCGAGGAACTTGGCCTCGCGTACGACCTCGAAACGATGCCGTTCCCGCCGCGCTTCGCCGTGCCGGGTTATCTCGACGTCAACCCGCTCGGCACCATCCCGTTCTTCACCGACGGCGCGACGGCGATGACCGAGTCGGCGGCGATCTGCGAATATCTGGTGACCAAATACGGCCCGACCCCGCTCGCCGTCGCCCCCGCCGAACCCGACTTCGGCGCGTATCTCAACTGGCTCCACCACGGCGAAGCGACGCTGACCTTCCCGCAGACGCTCGTGCTCCGCTACCGCGTGTTCGAGCCCACCAAGGGGTTGCAGGCGGCGGCCGACGATTATGCGAAGTGGTTCGCCAAGCGGACGGTACTTGCCGCGACTGCGCTCGACGCGCGCGACTATCTCTGCGCCGGGCGCTTCACCGCCGCCGACATTTCGGTCGGCTACGCGCTGCTCCTCGCCGAACGTCTCGACCTGCTGAGCGGCCTCGCGCCCGCGCTGATCGCGTATTGGGCGCGGCTACACGACCGCGACGGGTTCAAACGGGCGGTGGCGGCGGAGCGTCGCTGACCGCGACGACCTCGCCGCGTTCGAGCGCGCGGTACAGGTGCGGGAACAGCGCGCCCCCGCGCGACGCCTCCCACCGCAGCGCCGGCCCGAGCGTATCGGCGTCGAGCGTCAGCACCGTCACTGCCTCCCCGGCGAAATATTTCGCCAGCGTCCCCGCGGTCTGTTCGGCGGTCGACAGGTGGATATAGCCGTCGCGCAGGTCGTCGGGCGACCCGGCAAAGCTGCCGTCGCGGTCGAACGCCACCCTCTCGGCAACCCGCAAAATCTTGTAAACAAACATCGATCTTCCCGCGCGTCCGGCTCGACTTGCGTTTGCCGGGGAAAGCGCGCACATAGCAGCCAGCCGAAGTTGCCTGCAACCGTCGAGCGGCGCTTCACGCCCCCCTCTTTCGCTTTCTTGCTGCCGAGGCGTTCGGGCGTGGTTTTGCGTCCGGACCTCTTGAACGATCTAAGGACTTTTCTTCATGGCGATCGGTACCGTCAAATTCTTCAACAGCGCCAAGGGTTACGGCTTCATCGCGCCCGACGGCGCCTCCAAGGACGTCTTCGTCCACGTTTCGGCAGTCGAGCGGTCGGGCCTCAACGGGCTCAACGAGGGCCAGAAGGTCAGCTTCGACGTCGAGAACGACCGTCAGGGCCGCAGCTCGGCCGTCAACCTCGCGCTGGCTTAACAGCCTTTATGGCGAAGGAAGAAGCGCTCAAAGTCGAAGGCACGATCGCCGAGATTCTGCCCGACGGCCGGTTCCGGGTGAAGCTTGAAAACGACCATGAGATCATCGCCTACACGGCGGGCAAGATGCGCAAGAACCGCATCCGCTCGATCGTTGGCGACCGGGTCCATGTCGAAATGACCGCGTACGACCTCGACAAGGGGCGTATCGTGTTCCGCGAGAAGACGGTCAATCCACCGATGAACCAGCGCCGCTTCTTCCGCCGCTGACGCCACTACCCGCCCCGGGGCAGCAATGCCCCGGGGCTCACTCTGGCCAAGGGTTCGTGCCATGACCGATGCCGTCGCCGAGGATACCAAGCCGCTCGATGCCAAGACGCTTGCGGATCGCGCGCTCGACTATCGCGTCGTGCCGTTCCGCGAAACCGATTATCGTACCGGCAGCGTGTCGAGCCGCGACGTCGAAGCCCCGGTGATCAACCGCTTCAGCGACCATGTCCTCGTCCGCCTGCCCGACGGGTCGAGCCTGCGCGTGCAGGAAAAGCGCCGCTAGCCCACGGTCCCGCGTCAGCGGAGTCTCCGTTGTCGCGCCGCGCGGAGCACGAGATACGTCAGCAGCCCGACCGGCCCGGCGAGGAACGTCAGCGCGAGGCACACCAGCAGGAGCCAATGCGGAATCCGCGCGGCGGGCGCGGTCTCGGCCTCCCACGCGCCGGTGAACAGGTCGAATGCGAGGTAATGCACCCAGCCGGCGAGGAACGCCTCGCGCGTCTTGAGCAGCGCCATCACCCCGTCGAGCGAGTTGAAATTGCCGCTCGACGGAGCCGGGCCGTGGCTCAGCGCGTGGATCAGGACCGCGAGATACCCGCCGCACAGCACCGCCGCGAGGACCCGCGCGGCGAGCACCGCAAGCGGCCGCTGCACGGGCGCGTGCGCGTGCGCGATCCACCCGGCGAGTGCGATCGTGCTGGCGATGCGGAACAGGAGATCGAGCGGCAACTCAAATCCTCCCCGGAACGGGGAGGGGGACCATCGCTCTTGCGATGGTGGAGGGGCGGTCGAGCAAACGAGAAGTTT
>JBBSFF010000009.1:0-18123 GCA_038238995.1 Sphingomonadales bacterium | reverse complement strand
TCGCAACGCCGACGCCGAAGCGTTCCTCGCCAGCCAGCGCGGCAGCCTGTCGTCCGACGTCGCTGCCGAATGGGCGCAGCGGACCGCGTGGAGCTATTACGGCGCGGGCGACGACCTCGCTGCCGAACGCTTGGGGCGCGACGCCGCGACCGGCAGCAGCGTCTGGTCGGCGCTCGGCGGCTGGGTTGCCGGGCTTGCCGCCTACCGCCGCGGCGACTGCACGGCGGCGGGAAACGCGTTCGACCTCGTCGGCTCGCGCTTCGGCGGGGAGGACATCGCCCCGGCGGCGGCGTTCTGGGCGGCGCGCGCGTATCTCGCGTGCGGCAAGCCCGACAAGGTCGCGGGACGGTTAAAGGTCGCTGCCGCCCGCCCCGACAGCTTCTACGGCATGCTCGCACTTCGCACGCTCGGCCTCGCGCAGCCGCTCGACTGGGCCGAGCCCGACTTCATCACCGCCGACTGGAACCATCTGTCGAAGATCGCCGGGGCACGCCGCGCCGCCGCGCTCGTCGAGATCGGGCAGCTGGGGCTCGCCGACCGCGAGCTCAAATATCTCGCGACGATCACCGATACCGGCAACTATGCGGCGCTGCTCCGGCTCGCGGCGCGGCTCAACCTGCCCGCGACGCAATTCTGGCTCGCGCATCATCCGCCCGAGGGGATCGAGCCGCCGCTGTCGGCGCGCTACCCCGAACCGGCGTGGACCCCGGCGAAGGGATGGCGCGTCGACAAGGGGCTGGTGTTCGCGCATGCGCTCCAGGAATCGAACTTCGTCACCGGCGCGACGTCGAAGGCAGGCGCCAAGGGCATCATGCAGCTGATGCCCGCGACTGCAAAGAAGGTCGCCGCGCGGATGGCCGACGGGACCGAAGTGCAGGTCGTCACCCGCGACCTCGCCGACCCCGAGTTCAACATCGAGTGCGGGCAGTCGTACCTCGAGGACTTGCGCGACATGAGCTACACCGCCGGGCTGCTGCCCAAGGTGATCGCCGCGTACAACGCCGGTCCCGGATCGGTGCAGAAATGGAACGCGACGGTGCGCGATAACGGCGATCCATTGCTGTTCATCGAATCGATCCCGTTCCGCGAGACGCGGCATTATGTCGAGGTCGTGCTCAAGAACTACTGGATGTATCAGCTTCGCGCCGGACAGGCTCCCGCGTCGATCGAGGCGCTCGCCGCCGGACTGTGGCCGCGCTTTCCGGGGATGCCGGGGCCGACCGGCGTGGTTGGTATGCCGACTTTGACCGCGCCGCTGATCCCGATCGTGCGCCCGCAGCCGATCCTGCCCGACGACACGACGGTGGTCGCGAGCTCGCTGTAGGCGGCGCGGCCTTTCAGCCGCCCGGCCTCGCAATGAACGACATAATTCCCTGCTGCAGGCGGGATGACGGTGCTGCGTATCCGGAGTATCGCAGCCCGATGCCCCTCGACCTTACCCTGCCGTTCCGTCCGGTCCGCATTGCGGCGCTGACCGTGTCCGACACCCGTACCGCCGCCGACGACCGGTCGGGCGACACACTCGTCGCACTGCTGACCAAGGCCAGGCACGTTCTCGGCGCGCGCGCGATCGTCCGCGACGACGTGCCCAGCCTCGTCGCGCAGTTCGAGGCATGGATCGCCGACCCCGACATCGACTGCATCGTCTCGACCGGCGGCACCGGCGTCACCGGACGCGACGTCACGCCGGAGGCGCTGGCTCGGGTGTGGGACAAGGAAATCCCCGGCTTCGGCGAGCTGTTCCGCTGGCTGAGTTACGCCACGATCGGCACCTCGACCGTCCAGTCGCGCGCCACCGCCGGCGTCGCGCGCGGCACCTATATCTTTGCGCTGCCCGGCTCAACCGGCGCGGTCCGCGATGCGTGGGAGGGCATCCTGTCGACCCAGCTCGACAGCCGCCACCGCCCCTGCAATTTCGTCGAGCTGATGCCGCGCCTGATGGAGCGCTGATCGCTTTGTTCTTGTAATGTTCGCGTGCTTGCGGTATGGCGAAGGGTGTCCTTGCCTTTGCCTGTCCGCGGCCGTGGTGCCCCGTCGAATGCGCCGTCCGCACGCTTCGACACGCCCGGGCGCGAGGCCGATCTCGACTGGCTCGACGACCGGGCGCTTGTCGACGACGGGCCGCCGCCGTTGCGGACGACAGTCACGATCGAGACGCCGCGGACGATCGTCACCCGCAATACCTCGCCCGACATTCCGTTCGACCGGTCGGTCAACGCCTATCGCGGCTGCGAGCACGGCTGCATCTATTGCTTCGCCCGCCCGACGCACGCGTATCTCGGCCTGTCGCCGGGTCTCGACTTCGAATCGCGGCTCTTCGCCAAACCGACCGCGCCGAAACTGCTCCGCGCCGAGCTCAGCCGGAAGGGATACGTCCCCGCCGTGCTGGCGATGGGGACGAATACCGACCCGTACCAGCCGATCGAGGCGACGCACCGGATCACGCGCGGGCTGCTCGACGTCCTGCGCGCCTTCAACCACCCGGTATCGATCACGACCAAGTCCGATCGTGTCGTCGCCGACCTCGACGTGCTTGCCGACCTCGCCGCCGACGGGCTCGTCGCGGTGGTGATTTCGGTGACGAGCCTCGACGGCGCGATCGCCCGCACGCTCGAACCGCGCGCCGCGACGCCGAAACGGCGGCTCGCGGCGATCGTGGCGCTCAGCGCTGCAAAGGTCCCGACCTATGTCTCGGTGTCGCCGATCATCCCGGCGATCACCGACCACGAGATCGAGGCGATCCTCGCGGCCGCCGCCGCTGCCGGCGCGGTCGGCGCCTTCGCCCGGCCGGTGCGCCTGCCGAACGAGGTCGCGCCGTTGTTCCGGCAATGGCTCGACACCCATCACGCCGGCCGCGCTGCGCATACGATGTCGCTGATCCAGTCGATGCGCGAGCGCCGCGACAACGATGCCGGGTTCGGATCGCGAATGAAGGGAACCGGCCCGTACGCCGCCCTCCTCGACCGCCGCGTCGCGCTCGCCAAGGCGCGTCTCGGGCTCGTTGCGCGGCGCGCGGCGCTGCGGACCGACCTGTTCGATGTGCCGGGGGAGAAGCAGCTCGGACTGTGGTGATGTCGGGTTGTAGTGAAGTCGGGCTGCGGAGGGCACCGCGCGACCGGTGCGGATATCGTGCGGGTATCGTGCGGGCAATGGCGCGGGCATGTCGCGCGCTGGTGCATCGCCTTTGGCGCATGTCAGATGGCATGCGTCGGCGTTAACTTCGTTAAGTTGTTCATCTTCGCGCGGCCGTGTCAGTCCGCCCGGACATGCCCGCGGAATTGCTCGCGGAGCGCGGTCTTGAGCAGCTTGCCGGTCGCGGTATGGGGCAGTTCGTCAACGAAAACAACGTCGTCGGGCATCCACCATTTGGCGATCCGCCCGGTCAGATACGCGAGCATGCCGGCGCGCGTGACGCTCGCACCGGGCTTGGCGACGACGATCAGCAGCGGGCGCTCGTCCCACTTCGGGTGCGGCACCCCGATCACCGCCGCCTCGAGCACACCCGGGCAGCCGACGGCGGCGTTCTCGAGCTCGATCGAGCTGATCCACTCGCCGCCCGACTTGATCACGTCCTTCGACCGGTCGACGATTGCCATATAGCCGAAGCGGTCGATCGTCGCGACGTCGCCGGTGTCGAACCAGCCTTCCGCATCAGTGACTTGGCCGCCGTCGCCACGGAAATAGGTCGCGACCGTCCACGGTCCCCTGACGAGCAGCCGCCCGAAGCTCGACCCGTCGCGCGGGCATTCGGCCTCGGCCTCGTCGACGACCCGCATCTCGACCCCGAACAGCGCGCGCCCCTGCTTCATCCGCGCGGCGAGGTCGGCGTCGGGCCCCTGCGCCACGATCTCGGGGGTCGGCGAACCGATGCTGCCGACCGGCGACATCTCGGTCATCCCCCACAAATGGCTGACGGTCACCCCGCGCGCGGCGAACGCCTCGATCATCGACCGCGGCACCGCCGACCCGCCGATTGCGAGACGTTTGAGCTTGCCGAGCCCGAGCCCGGTCGCGTCGAGGTGGTGGAGTAGGGTCAGCCAGATCGTTGGCACCGCGAGCGCGAAGTCGACCTCCTCGGCGACGATCAGCGCCTGGAGCGTCGCCCCGTCGAAATGCGGCCCGGCGAGCACGAGCTTCGCCCCCGCCAGCGCTGACGCGTACGGTATGCTCCACGCGCTGGCGTGATAGATCGGCGAGATCGGCAGGACGACCGTCCGCGCGCCGATCGCGAAGGCGTCGGCGGTGCACGCCGCCATCGCGTGGAGCACGGTCGACCGGTGGCTATACAGCACGCCTTTCGGATTGCCCGTCGTGCCGCTGGTGTAGCACAGCCCGGCCGCCGCGTTCTCCTCGCGCGGCACCCACACGAAGTCGGGGTCGGCGGCGGTGAGCAGCTCCTCGTAACACAGCAAGTCGAGGCCGCTGTCGGGCATGTGCCCGCGGTCGGTGAGGACGACGAGGCGCTCGATCGTGTCGAGCCGCGGCGCGATCCGCTCGACCAGCCCGACGAAGCTCAGGTCGAACAACAGGATGCGGTCGGCGGCGTGGTTGGCGATGAAGACGATCTGATCGTCGAACAGCCGCGGGTTGATCGTATGCGCGACGCCCCCCATCCCGGCGATGCCGTACAGGCATTCGACGTGGCGGTGGGTGTTCCACGCCAGCGTCGCGACCCGGTCGTCGGCGCCGATGCCGAGCGTCGCCAACGCCGATCCGACCCGGCGCGCACGCCCGGCGACATCACGCCATGTCGTGTGATGCGTCCCGCCCTCGACCGACAGGCTGACGATCGCGCGGTCGGGGTGGTTGAGCGCGGCGTGATCGAGCAGCCGCCAGACGTTGAGCGGCCAATCCTGCATCGCGCCGGCCATCGGTCGTCTCCTCATCGCTTTACCCGACGCTACCAGTCGAAAGCCGCCCACGCAAAAAGCGCTTGACAGATCGGAACATATAAGGAACATCGTCGATCCAATGGAGGGACGGGCAATGGTCGCAGTACTGGTGTGTTCGATCGTGAGTTCGGGGCTGATCGTCGGCTTGCTGTCGGGGATTGCAACGGAACTCGTACGTTCGCGGGTCGGGATCGCCACGGCGCTGCGGGCCGATGCGTCGGAAAGCCTCAGGCCGCTGGTGCCAACGGCGCAGGCGTTCGCCTGACGCGGCGCGCGGCGCGCAGGCCGAGCGGGATCGACACGGCGTAGGTGAAGCTGAGCAGCGACAGCGTCATCCACGGCACGGTGAACAAGGCCCCGGCGAACAGCCCGACACCGAGCAATGCAACGAGCCGCCATTCGGGGCGCAGCCGGGTCGAGCCCCAGCCGAACGTTGGTAGGCTCGACGCCATCATGACCGCGACCGCGATCATCACCGCCGCACTGACTCCAGCGCGGACGTAGAGCGCGACCTGCGGATCGGTCGGCGAAACCGCCGCGAGCCACGGCCCGAGCCAGAGCCAGACGAAGATCGGACTCAAGGCGAGGCCCGCGCCGACGGGGGCCGGGACCCCGATCAGGTAACCGGCGCGTCTGGTCGTCGGGTCGGTCACGCCGATCCCGGCGTTGAAGCGGGCCAGCCGCAACGCGCACGTCACCGCATGCGCCAGCGCGACGATCCAGCCGAACGCTGGCAGGAACTGGAGCGCCCAGAGGTACATGATCAGCGCCGGGGCAACCCCGAAGGCGATGACGTCAGACAGTGAGTCGAGCTCGGCCCCGAAGCGGCTCGTGCCCTTGAGCAGGCGCGCGATCCGCCCGTCGATGCCGTCGAGAACGCCGGCGACGACGATCGCCACGACCGCTTTCTCCCACTCTCCGGCGATGCCGAAGCGAACCCCGGTCAAGCCGAAGCAGAGCGCGAGGACGGTTACGGCGTTGGGGATCAGCGCCCGGATCGGGATGACCCGCCCGAAGCGCCGCGGCTCGATCACCGCTTCGCGCTCAATGCGTCACGCCGACGGTCACATCGGGGTGACCGCGCCGCGCGAGCACCGTCTCGCCCGCGACGCAGCGTTGCCCGGGCAGAACCTGACACCCGTAGCCCGTCGGCAGATAGACATCGACCCGGCTGCCGAAGCGGATCAGCCCGACGCGCTGGCCGGTGACGACCACCTCCCCCGTCGTGACGAAGCGCATGATCCGGCGCGCGACGAGCCCGGCGATCTGGGTGAAGCCGACGCGGGTCCCGTCGGCGGCCTCGACGATGAAATACTGGCGCTCGTTGTCGTCCGACGCCTTGTCGAGATCGGCATTCAAGAACTTGCCCGGCACATACGTCACTCGCCGGACCGTGCCGCCGATCGGGGTTCGGTTGATGTGGACGTCGAACACGTTCATGAACACCGACACGCGCTTGACGGGTTCGCTGCCCAAGCCGCCGTCGCCGTCGAGCTGCCGGGGGACGGCGACATCGGCGATCATGCAGATCATGCCGTCGGCGGGCGAAATCAGCGCCCCATCCTCCAGCGGCGTCGTGCGTTCCGGATCGCGGAAGAACAGCGCCACCCACGCCGTCACGCCCGCCATCAGCCAGCCGCCGGTCGTCCAGTGGAGCGCGAAGCCGAGCACCAGCGTCACGACCGCGGCGATGCCGACGAACTTGCGGCCCTCGGGATGCATCGGCGGCAGATGGTAGGTCGCGGTCGTCGGCAGGTTCGGCGTATCTGTAGTAAGCATGTAACGCACTTAGGCTGAAGCGGACGCGCTGACAACGATCACCGATCGTGCCCGACGCGCCCGACACCGCCGTTGACCCGCGCCGGGCTAGCCCCGTACACGGTGCCGACCAGAACGAGGACGCCATGTCGAAGATCAAGGTGAAGAACCCCGTCGTCGAACTCGACGGCGACGAGATGACGCGGATCATCTGGCAATGGATCCGCGAGCAGCTGATCCTTCCGTACCTCGACGTCGACCTGATCTACTTCGACCTGTCGATCGAACATCGCGATGCGACCGACGACCGGGTCACCGTCCAGTCGGCCAACGCGATCAGGCAGCACGGGGTCGGCGTCAAATGCGCGACGATCACCCCCGACGAAGCTCGCGTCGCCGAGTTCGGTCTGAAGAAGATGTGGAAGTCGCCGAACGGCACGATCCGCAACATCCTCGGCGGTGTCGTCTTCCGTGAGCCGATCGTCATTCCGTCAGTCCCGCGCCTCGTTCCCGGCTGGACGAGTCCAATCGTCGTCGGACGCCATGCCTTTGGCGACCAATACCGCGCGACCGACTTCCTGATCCCCGGCCCCGGCACGCTCGTCATGAAGTTCACCGGCGAAGACGGCCAGGTCATCGAGCACGAGGTGTTCCAATACCCGAGCGCGGGCGTCGCGATGGGGATGTACAACCTCGACGATTCGATCCGCGACTTCGCCCGCGCCTGTCTCGCGTACGGCGTCGCGCGCCAGTGGCCCGTCTACCTGTCGACGAAGAACACCATCCTGAAGGCGTATGACGGACGCTTCAAGGATCTTTTCGAAGAGGTCTATGCGAGCGAGTTCAAGGACAAATACGTCAAGCTCGGCATTGTCTACGAACACCGCCTGATCGACGACCTCGTTGCCTCGGCGCTGAAGTGGTCGGGCAATTTCATCTGGGCGTGCAAGAACTACGACGGCGACGTTCAGTCGGACATGGTGGCACAAGGGTTCGGTTCGCTCGGGCTGATGACGAGCGTGCTGCTGACGCCGGACGGTCAGACCGTTGAAGCCGAGGCGGCGCACGGCACCGTCACGCGGCACTATCGGATGCATCAGCAGGGCAAGCCGACGTCGACCAACCCGATCGCGTCGATCTTCGCATGGACCGGTGGCCTCAAGCACCGCGGCAAACTCGACGACACGCCGGACGTGACACACTTCGCCGAGACGCTTGAACGCATCTGCATCGAGACCGTCGAGCAGGGTGCGATGACGAAGGACCTCGCCATCCTAATCGGCCCCGATCAGGCGTGGATGACCACCGAGCAGTTTTTCGAAGCGGTACGGAAGAACCTCGATGCGGCGATGGGTGCATAGGGTCGGCGATCGAAGTGGATCGAGATGTCCCGGTTGCGGCAGAACCGCCACCGTTGTTATTGGAGGTGCCCGTGAGTCGCATTCGCTATCTCAACTTCTGGGTATTCCTGGCGGCCTTGCTCGCTGTCACGCTCGTGACGGGACCGGCGGCGGGACCCGCGCGGGGTGTCCTTTTCGGCTTCGATGCCGGCGCCATCGCCTGGATCGGCCTCACGCTTCATATGATGTGGGGCAGCGAGGCCGACGCAATGCGCGCGCGCGCCAAGGCGAACGATCCCGACGGCCATATCCTGCTGGCGATCGCGTTGCTCATCGTTGCCGTCGTGCTGGTCGCGGTAACGGTCGAATTGACCGGGACCGGCGGAGGTCATGGCAGTGGCCTCAGCATCGCCGGCGGCACATTGCTGACCGTCTGGCTATTCAGCAACCTGCTGTTCGCCTTGCATTACGCCCATCGCTTCTACGCGCCGGGCGATGACGACGACGCCCCCGGGCGCGGCGACGGCGAGGACAACGACGCCGGCGGGCTCGATTTTCCGGGCGAGGCGCTGCCCGGCTACGGCGACTTCGCCTACTTCGCTTTTGTGCTCGGAATGACGTTCCAGGTGTCCGACGTCGAGATCACGTCGAAGGCGATGCGGCGGCTCGCCCTCGGGCATTCGCTCGCAGCATTCCTGTTCAACATCGTTGTTGTCGCGCTCAGCGTCAGCCTGATCGGCAACATGCTGCAGAAGTGATCGGCTCGGCCACGGCCGGGGCATGGTGGGCGCGACAGGGTTTGAACCTGTGACCCCACCCGTGTGAAGGGTGTGCTCTACCGCTGAGCTACGCGCCCATGCCCGGGGAGCACCGCGTCTAAGAGCCTATCCCAACCGTGTAAAGCCGCGTCAGTTGACGGCCGCCTTGAGCAATTTGCCCGGGGTGAATTTCGGCTGATTGCTGGCCTCGAGCTGCATCGGCTCGCCGGTACGGGGATTGCGCCCCGACAATGCCTTTCGCTGCGTAATATGGAAAGTGCCGAAACCGACGAGCTTGACGTCATCGCCGCTCTTCAAGGCGCTCGAAATGGCGTCCAGCGTCGCCTCGAGCGCGCGTGCTGCATCGACCCGTCCCAGTCCGGTGGCGTTGGCAACGGAAGTGACGAGATCCTGCTTGTTCATACCGAACGGCGCCTCCAGCAGAGACCGAACTGCCCGACCGGTCCCGCGATGACCATACGCCCAACAAGGGTCGGCTAGTCAAAAAGAAACCGCGCCGAATGCGCGGTTTCTCGGTGATTGATCGGAGCCGCGGCGGCTAATGACGAATGGCGGCCCCCTCACCCGCCACCGCTGCGACCACGGCTGGATCAGGCCGCGCTGCAAGATCGTCGGCTTCGGTCCAGATAATCGGCACCAGCGGCGACACCAGCGCGTGTTCGAGTACCTGATCGGCATGCGCGACCGGGATGATGCGCAGGCCTTCGGTGACGTTGGCCGGAATTTCGGCCAAGTCCTTTTCGTTTTCCGCCGGGATCAACACGGTCGTGATCCCGCCGCGCAATGCAGCGAGCAGCTTCTCCTTGAGTCCGCCGATCGGCAGCACCCGCCCGCGCAAGGTGACTTCGCCGGTCATCGCGATATCCTTGCGTACCGGGATGCCGGTCAGCGTCGAAACGATCGCGGTCACCATCGCCACGCCCGCACTCGGCCCGTCCTTCGGGGTCGCGCCTTCGGGAACGTGGATGTGGATTTCCTTCTTCTCGAACAGGCTCGGCTTAATCCCGTACGTGACCGATCGCGCCTTGACGAACGACAGCGCGGCCGAGATCGATTCGGTCATCACATCGCCGAGCTTGCCCGTCGTCTTGATCGTTCCCTTGCCGGGCGACGTCACCGCTTCGATCGTCAGCAACTCGCCGCCGACCTCGGTCCACGCCAGACCGGTAACCGCGCCGATCTGGTCTTCGACCTCGCCGACACCGAACTTGTACTTCCGCACCCCGGCGAACTCGTGGAGATTGTCCGGGTCGACCGTGACGCTCGTCGCCTTGCCTTCGAGGATGCGGCGCAGCGACTTCCGCGCCAGCTTGGCAAGCTCGCGCTCGAGCGTCCGTACGCCAGCCTCGCGGGTGTAGTAGCGAACAAGATCGCGCAGCGCTTCGTCGGTGACTGCGAACTCGGATGCCTTGAGGCCGTGGTTCTCGTACTGCTTCGACAGCAGATGGCGTTTGGCGATCTCGACCTTCTCGTCCTCGGTGTACCCCGACAGCTGGATGATCTCCATCCGGTCGAGCAGCGGCTGCGGCATGTTGAGCGAGTTCGCCGTCGTCACGAACATCACATCGGACAGGTCATAGTCGACCTCGAGATAGTGGTCGTTGAACGCCTTGTTCTGCTCCGGATCGAGCACTTCGAGCAGCGCCGACGACGGATCGCCGCGGAAGTCCTGACCGAGCTTGTCGATCTCGTCGAGCAGGAACAACGGGTTCGATGCCCCCGCCTTCTTGAGGTTCTGGATCACCTTGCCGGGCATCGAGCCGATATACGTTCGGCGGTGGCCGCGGATTTCGGCCTCATCGCGCATCCCGCCGAGCGACTGGCGGATGAACTCGCGCCCAGTGGCCCTGGCGATCGAGCGACCAAGCGAGGTCTTGCCGACGCCCGGAGGACCGACGAGGCACAGGATCGGCCCCTTCAGCTTGTTTGTCCGCGCCTGGACCGCAAGATATTCAACGATCCGGTCCTTGACCTTCTCGAGCCCGTAATGATCGCCGTCGAGCACCGCCTGCGCGGCCACGATATCGCGCTTGACCTTGGTCTTCTTGCCCCACGGCAGGCTCAGCACGGTATCAAGATAGTTGCGAACGACCGTCGCCTCGGCCGACATCGGCGACATCGCCTTGAGCTTCTTCAATTCGCCGATGACCTTCTCGCGCGCTTCCTTGCTGAGCTTGGTTCGCGCGATCTTCTCCTCGATCTCGGCGGTCTCGTCCTTGGGCTCATCGCCCTCGCCGAGCTCGCGCTGGATCGCCTTCATCTGCTCGTTGAGATAATATTCGCGCTGGGTCTTCTCCATCTGGCGCTTGACGCGCGAGCGGATCTTCTTCTCGACCTGAAGCACGCCCATCTCGCCTTCCATGAAGCCGAATACGGCCTCGAGACGCTTCGCGACATCAAACTGGCTGAGCAGTGCCTGCTTGTCGGCGATCTTGAGCGTCAGGTTCGCTGCGATCGTATCGGCGAAGCGGCCGGCCTCGCCGATCTGGCCGACCTGAACGGCGATTTCGGGCGCGGTCTTCTTGTTGAGTTTGACATAGGCTTCGAACTGCTTGGCAGCCGAGCGCACCAACCCTTCGACGAACGTCGGATCGCCGATCGTCTCCTCGACCTCGTCGGCGCGCCCGACGAGATAGTCGCCCGACGAGTCGAGTACGCCGAGCCGGGCCCGCGACTGGCCTTCGACGAGCACCTTGACGGTACCGTCGGGGAGCTTGAGCAACTGGAGGACGGTCGCCAGCGTGCCGACGTCGTAGAGGTCGCCCTCACCGGGATCCTCGTCGCCAGGGTTCTTTTGAGACAAGAGGAAGATCTGTTTGTCGCCGCCGGTCATCACCGCTTCGAGCGCCTTGACCGACTTGTCGCGGCCGACGAACAGCGGGACGATCATCTGCGGGAAGACGACGATATCGCGCAGCGGGAGGACAGGAAGGGTCAGCATTCGTTCAACTCCACACCGCCCTTTGGCGGAACGACACGATCGCGATCCCGATCGGCTGGACGGGATATGGGAGCGCCCTGCCCCCGCATCAATCCACGTCCTCTGCTCCCGATCCACTCACTTTACGGCGACCAGACCCCGAGCCTAATCGGACGAACCGTTCGCGGAAGGCGCAACGACGCTGCCCGATGCAATCAACACGTCGATTTCGGCATTACTGTGGCCGAGTTCACGCAATATGACGATGCTCTGTTCGCCCAGCATCGGCGCGCGCCCGGGCCCGGACGAGCCCTGGCCAAACCGCGCCGCGCCTCGAGGGATCGCGACCCGCCCGATCGTGCCGTGATCGACGACGGTAATCGACCTGTTGTGGGTGACCTGCGGGTCGGACGCGACGTCCGCGACGCGGTTCACCCGCCCGCCGACCGCGCCGGTACGGATGAATGCCGCCATCAGCATATCGACCGGCATCGCCTTGACCGCTGCGCTCAGCGCCGGGGTCCAGTCGGCGCGATGTGCATTTCGCCCGGCGACGGTGGCGAGACGCGGATCAGCCGCAAGATCGGGCCGCCCAACCGCCTCGCACAGCGCCTGAAACTCGCTATTCTGCAACGCGCCGACCGCGACCTGCCCGTCGACCGCAGTCCATAGCCGCATCTGGGCGCCATACGCCGGCCAAGATGCCGGGACGTCGTCGAGAAAGGTCTCGTTCCACATGCCGTCGGGCCAGGCAAAGGCGATCGCCGCGTCGAGCATCGCTACATCGATCCTCTGGCCGACGCCGGACCGCTCGCGGGCAAACAGCGCTGCCGTAATCGCCTGCGCGGCGGTGAGCGCCGTCGTCTTGTCGGCGATCAGGGTTCGCATCAGCTGTGGCACGCCGTCGGCACCGGCTTGAAGCGCGGCCAATCCCGACACTGCCTGCACCACCGGATCATAGACCCGGATGTTGGCGTACGGCCCATCGGGTCCGAAGCCGTTGACCGAGGCATAGATCAACCGCGGGTTGAGTTTGCAGCACCGGTCGTAGCCGAAGCCGAGCCGTTCGATGACCCCTGGTCGAAAATTCTCGACCAGCACATCGCTCACCGTGACCAACTTTTCGAGGACGGCGCACGCCGCCGGGCATTTCAGGTCAAGCGCAAGCCCGCGCTTACCGTGATTGACGGCGATGAACATCGCCGACAGGTCGCCCTTCCGCGGACCGAGTCCGCGGATCGGGTCGCCGCCGATTGATTCGACTTTGACGACATCGGCACCCTGTTCGGCAAGAATGCACGCCGCCAACGGGCCCGATACGATCTGACTGAGATCGATGACGCGCACCCCGGCGAGAGGGCCGGTCAGCAAATCTTCCGATCCTTGGTCTCCGGGAGCGCGAAAATGGTGACGACAAAAGCGACGGCCACCACTGCGAAGGTGTACCACAGACCACCGAACGGATCGCCGGTCCGAGCGATGATGTATTGCGAGATCAGGGGCAGGAAGCCGCCGAAGTATCCCGTCCCGATGTGATATGGGATCGACAGCGAGGTATAGCGTATTCGAGCAGGGAACAGCTCGACGAGCACCGCCGCCACCGGGCCGTAGGTCATCGCCGACAGGATTCCCATCGCCAGCCCGGCGGCGACGATGAGCAGATTGTTGCGCGGTCCCGGACGCTCCTTGGTGGGATAGCCAGCGGCCGCAAGTGCAGTCTCGATCGCGACCTTGTCGAAATGCGCGTTGACGCTTTCGAGATCGACGGCGATCGTTCCGCCGACTGAAATGCGGAGCGGGAGGCTGGCAGACTCACGGCGGTGAAAGCCGATGCCTCGCCCCGAGAAATATTGCATCGCCTCGCCACACGCGGTTTCCTGTTTTCGGGCGAACGGATCGTAATGGCACTGGACCCCCATCACCGTGATCGGCGCGATGGCGGAAGCTTTCGCCAGTGTCGGATTGGCCGCCAACGCCAGCAGATGAAACAGCGGAAAGAGCAGCAGCAGGGTCAACCCATAGCCGCCGATGATAATCGGCCGCCGTCCCCATCGATCGCTCAGATGGCCCGCCAGCACGAAGAACGGCGCCGACAACAACGCGGTCGCCCCACACAGCAATTTGGCATCGGTCTCATCAACCAGCGCGGTCTGTTGCAAGAAATACAGTGTCGAGAACTGCGCGGTGTACCAGATTACCGTCAGCCCTGCGGCGATTCCGAAAAGAGCGACGAACAATAGTCGGACGTTCAACGACGACCCGAAAGTCTCGCGCAAGGGGTTCTTGCTGGTCTTTCCCGTGGCCTTCATCGCAACAAACACCGGGCTCTCGCGCAATTTCAGCCGGATGTAGAGCGATACGGCGAGCAGGAGCAGCGAGACGATAAAGGGCACTCGCCATCCCCACACCGCAAAAGCGTCCCTGCCGACAAAGGCAGTGGTACCGAGAACGACCAAGAGCGACAGCAGGAAGCCGCCGACGACCGACGCCTGGATGAAACTCGTGAAGAACCCCCTTCGCCCCTGCGGCGCATGCTCCGCGACGTATATCGCCGCACCGCCATACTCACCGCCGAGCGCAAGGCCCTGCAGCAGCCGCAGCCCGACAAGAAGAACCGGCGCCCAGATGCCCGCCTGTGCGAAGGTCGGAAGAAAGCCGACCAATGCGGTCGCGACACCCATGAGCGTGATCGTCGCGAGGAATGTGTGCTTGCGGCCGACGCGGTCGCCGAGGACCCCGAACACCAGCGCGCCGATTGGGCGGACGCCAAAGCCTGCACCGAATGTGGCGAGGCTGAGTAACAGACCAGCGGTCGGGTTATCACTCGGAAAAAACAGCTTGCCGAGCAATACCGCCAGCGTCCCGTAAACGAAGAAATCATACCATTCGAAGACCGTACCGAGCGACGACGCCACGATGATCAATCGGTCGCGTTGCGGATGGAATGCCCCATCCAACGAGGCGGTCGCTGTCTGTGTCGCCATGGTCTGCCGTCTCCCCGCATCGTCTTACGGAGCGACGTTCGGGACGGCAAGCAACGAGCCTTACTCAGGCGGGTTGGCGATCATCGCGGTGAAGCGCGCCTCCGCAGCAATCTTCCCGCCCACCGTCGCGCGTCCGGCGAACTTGCATACGGTCGCCCGGCGCTGAATGAACTCGACCTCGAGGCTGAGCAGGCAACCGGGCTCGACGGGGCTCCGGAATTTCGCATCTTCGATCGCCATAAAATAGACGAGCTTGCCACTCCCCTGGAGGTCCATCGACAGGATGGCGAGGACGCCTGCGGTTTGCGCCAGTGCCTCGACGATCAGAACGCCGGGCATGATCGGGCGTCCGGGGAAATGGCCGACGAAGAACGGCTCGTTGATCGTTACCGCCTTGATCCCACGCGCCGACCTGTCGCGGACGATGTCCTCGACCCGGTCGACGAGAAGCATCGGAAAGCGATGGGGGATCAGGCCCATAATCGCCTGGACGCCGACCGCTTCCAGCGGTGGAAGCACGATCGACGGCCCGGCGTCGGTCACCCTCTTACTTCGTGGCCGGGGCGGTCGTCGCTACCCGCGGCAGCGCCTTGTCGAGACGCGCGAGGACATCGGCAGTGACATCGATCGCGGCGGAATGCTGGAGCGTCGCGCCTTCGGCCAGAACGATGGTCGCGTTACGCTCGCGCATCACGGTCGAAATGACCGGCTGCGCGGCGTCGTTGATTTCCTTGAGTACGAGCTGACGCGACGCCTGGAAATCACGGTCGCGCTTCTGCAAGTCGGCCTCCGCGGCCTGCTGACGGGTCTGAAGGTCGCGCACCTTGGTCTGGAACGCCGTGATCACCGCAGGAGCGGCACCCTGCGCGGGCTGGGCCTTGGCGAGCGCCTCCTGCTCGGTACCGAACTGGGTGCGCAACGAGGCGAGGCGCGCCTGGATCGCATCGGCGCGCGTCTTTAGGTCGGCGGCTGCCACCTTGCCTGCGGCGGATCCGTTGATCACCTGATCCATGTCGACGACGATGATGATCGGGGTTGGCAACGCCTGCGAAAGCGCCGCGCTGCTGCCGACCATGGCGGCAATGACGATCGCGATCTTCGATATAATCTTCATCAGAATTGAGTCCCTACGTTGAATTGGAAGAGTTTGGGCTGGTCGCCCGGCTGTTTCAGCAACGCCTTGGCAAGGTCGAAGCGGAAGGGTCCGAACGGCGAGTTCCACGAGACGCCTGCGCCAACCGAAAGACGCGGTTTTGGCGAATCGCCGAGGAAGGATTCCTGGAATGGAGACGCTAGCATACTGCCGTCGATCAATCCCGGGCTCGGCACCTTGAACACGGCACCGATGTCGGTGAAGATCGACGGCCGCAGCCCGAGTTCGGCACCCGCCGCGCCAAGCGGGATTTGGACCTCCACCCGGCCACGGTAATAGGCTTCGCCGCCGATCGAGTCGTCGGTGAAGGTCGCTGAATCGGTTGAAGGCACCCCGTTCACGAGCGGCTTGCGAACGACCCGCGGACCGACGCCGCGGATACCAAAGCCGCGAAGCTGGCCCTCGCCGAGGAAGAAGCGATCGGTCAGGCGGACGGGTGACCCGCCATAGCCGAAGATGTAGCCGCCCTCGCCACCGACGTTCAGAACGAAACCGCTGCTGTCGCCAAACAACGGATGATACCAGTCGTAATTCACCCGCGTGCGCAGATATTTGACACCCACACCGACGCCGGCGAGATCCTGACTGAACACGAACCGCTGGCCGCGACTCGGTCGGACAGGACTGTTCGCGCTATTGTAGATCAAGCTATATCCCACCGACGATGTCGCATATTTGCCCAGCGAGTCGCAAAGAAACCGACCGGCGAGCAACGGGTCGCAGACGCCATTCGTGTAATAGATCGCCGGATCGATCGTCACGTTGTCGAAGGTCAAACCGTAACGAACCGACGCCGCCCAAAATTCGGTGATCGCAAAGCCAACCCGAACCTGGCCGCCCGTCGTCGTCTGCGAATAGGCACTCCGCGACCCGTTGTTCAGCCCGTTGTTGGCATTATAGTCGCGCCTGAAAAGATCGAAGCCCAGCGCCAAGTTTCGCCCGAACAGATATGGTTCGGTGAAACCGGCCTCGATCGACTTCGAATAGCTCGAGATGTTCGCCGACAAGCGCAGTTCCTGTGCTTTGCCACGAAAGTTACGCTGGGTGATCGAGCCCGACAGGATGAACCGTTCGAGGCTCGAAAACCCTGCCGAAATCTGGAGCTCGCCTGTCGATTTTTCCTGAACGTTCGCTTCGAGGATAACCTTGTCGGGCGTCGATCCGGGCTTCTGCTCGATCTCGAGCTTGTCCTGAAAAAACCCGAGGCCCTGCAACCGGTCGCGCGTTCGCTTGACCTTGAATGTATTGAACGCATCCCCTTCCGCAAGACGGAATTCGCGGCGGATGACGTCGTCCTTGGTCCGAACGTTGCCGTTGATCGTGATCTTCTCGATATATACCCGCGGTGCTTCGGCGATCTGGAAAACGATGTTCATCTCGCGCTTTTCTTTGTCGCGATTGAACTGAGGCCGGATGTCGGCGAAGGCGTAACCCAATAGTCCGGCGGTCTCCTGCAACGTGTCGACCGTCGTCTCGATCTTCTGGGCGTTGTACCAGTCGCCCTTTTTCTCGGTGAGCAACTTCTCGAACGTCTCCGCCTTGATGTCGCGAATATCACTCTCGATTTTGAGATCGCCGAACTTGTAGCGCTCGCCCTCGTCCACGACGTACGTGACGATGAAATCCTTGCGGTCGGGCGTCAATTCAGCGACCGCCGAGACGACGCGGAAGTCGGCATAGCCCTGCGTCAGATAATATTGACGCAGCTTCTGTTGGTCGTACGCCAGACGGTCGGGGTCATAGGTATCGTTCGAGCTAAAAATCCGCCACGGTCGCGCTTGCCGCGTCGCCATCGAATTGCGCAGCACTCCATCCTTAAACTTGGTGTTCCCGAGGATGTTGATCTGCCGCACCTTCGACTTGTTGCCCTCGCTGATTTCGAACACGACATCGACGCGGTTCTGATCGAGCTGGACGATTTTCGGCTCGACGGCCGCAGCGAAGCGACCGCCTCGCCGATAGACTTCGAGGATGCGCGCAACATCGGCCCGCGCCTTCGAGCGGGTGAAGATCTGCCGGGGCGCGAGGCGGACCTCTTCGCGCACCTTCTCTTCCTTGACGCGCTTAGCGCCCTCGATGAGAATGCGGTTGATCACCGGATTTTCCTTGACGGTGATCGTCAGCGTACCGTTGTCGTCGAGGATCGTCGCGTCGGCGAACAATTCGCTCGCGTAGATTTCCTTCAACGCCTTATCGAGCCGGTCACGGTCGTAGACGTCGCCGACATCGAGGTTGATGTACGACCGCACCGTTTCAGGCTCCAGCCGTTCGGTTCCCTTGATGATGATCGCGCGGAC
>JBBSFF010000008.1:0-18255 GCA_038238995.1 Sphingomonadales bacterium | reverse complement strand
GGCACAGCGCGCCGAGTCCCTCCAGCGGCTGCGCCATCGTCGTCGAGGTGTCGCCATGGACGCACGCGACGACCTTCGGGCCGACACGCTCGATCGCGGCGGCGATCGCGTCCATGGCAACGACCTCCCCCCATGGCACCGACACGGTTTCGATCCGCGCGCCGATGCGGACGAGGATCTCGCTCAGCAGCAACCCGAAGCGCCCGAAGTCGATCACCAGCACGGTGTCGCCGGGGACGACGAGCGAGACCAGCGCCGCCTCGATCGCCGCGCGCGCGGTGCCGTCGATCAGCATCGTCTGCGCGTTCGCCGTACCGAAGATCGGGCGGTACAGCGCCATTACCTGGTTCATGAACCCGGTCATCTCGGGGTCGAACTGCCCGAGCAGGTCGGCCGACATCGCGCGGAGAACGCGCGGGTGCGCGTTGACCGGCCCGGGTCCCATCAGCAGCCGCTGCGGCGGGTCGATCTCGCCGAACAGACCGGGCGTCAGCTCAAGCATCCACGGCTCCCAATCGATCGATTAAGCCGAGCATGACCTGCAGCGCGACCTCGGCGTCGGCGGGATCGACGCTTTCGGCCGGGTTGTGACTGACGCCACCCTTGCACCGGATGAACAGCATCGCCATCGGGCAAAGCGCCGCCATCACCATCGCATCGTGCCCCGCGCCCGAGACGAGGCGGCGCACCGGCGCGCCGGCGGCGGCGGTGGCGGCATCGATCAGGTCCATCAGGCCGGGGTCGCACGGGCTGGCGGGAAGGTCGTGAACGCGCTCGACCGTGAAATCGAGGTCGCGCGCGGTGGCGATGTCGGCGATCCGGTCGCAGATCGTTTTCCCAGCGGCGTCGCGGCGGGCGACGTCGCCCGAGCGGATGTCGACGGTAAACCGCACCTCGCCCGCGATGACGTTCGCCGCCCCGGGCAGCGCCTCGAACCGCCCGACGGTGGCGACGAGGTCGCCGGTGTCCGCCCGCGCAATGCCCTCGACCGCGAGCGCCATCGCCGCCGCCCCGGTCAGCGCGTCGCGGCGCAGCGCCATCGTCGTCGTGCCGGCATGGCCCGCCGTGCCCGTCACGGTGAAGGCATAGCGCAACTGCGCGGCGATGCCCGTGACGGTGCCGACCGCGAGCCCCTCGGCTTCGAGCAGCGGCCCCTGCTCGATGTGCGTTTCGAGATACGCGAGCGTCGTGCCGGATGCGCGGGCGGCCCCGAGATACGCGGCGGTGTCGACCTCGGCGGCGAGCGCGACGCCGTCCGCATCGGCGACGTCGAGCGCGGCGGGGTCGAGGGTTCCGGCCACCGCGCGGCTGGTCAGCATCGCGGCGGGAAAGCGCGAACCCTCCTCGTCGCCGAACGCGATCACTTCGATCGCGAAGCGCAGGCGACGTCCGGCGGCGTGCAGTGCCGCGACTGCCTCGACCCCAAGCAGGATGCCGAGCGGCCCGTCGTAGCGCCCGCCGTCGCGGACGCTGTCGAGGTGGCTGCCGATCAGCAGCGCCGGAGCGTGCGCGGCGACGCCCTCGAAGCGCCCGATCAGGTTGGCGGCGGCGTCGCGGCGGACGGTCATCCCCGCCGCCGTCATCCAGTCGCCGACCCTGGCCTGCGCCGCCGCGTACGCCGGGGTCAGGTAGCCACGATACAGGCCGTCCATCATGTCGCTGTACGGCGCGACGCCGAGCAGGTCGCATCGCGCGACGGCGCGGGCTCCGCCGGCAAGATCGGCACTCACCACGCCGCCACCTGGCCGTCGCTGCGCGGGTCGGTCGCGCCTTCGAGCAAGCCGTCGGGATGGCGGACGATCGCCCCGGCATGGCCCATCATCGCGGTCGGCGGGCCGACGCGTTCGACGTCGTGCCCGGCGGCGGCGAGCGCGGCGTATACCCTCGCGTCGAAGCCGTCCTCGATCTTGAGCGACGTGCTCGCGGCGCCCCACGTCCGCCCGAGCAGCCAGCGCGGCGCGCTGACCGCTTCCTGCAAGCCGATGCCGAACTTCGCGTAGCGGGTAAAGATCGCTCCTTGCGTCTGCGGCTGCCCCTCCCCGCCCATCGTGCCGTACGCCATGACCCGCCCGTCGGCGAGCTGTGCGAGCGCAGGGTTGAGCGTGTGGAACGGCTTGCGCCCCGGCCTGAGCGCGTTCCAGCCGTCGGCGGTGAGGCGGAACGAGCTGCCGCGATTCTGCCACGTGACGCCCGTCTGCGGCAGGACCAGCCCCGAGCCGAATTCAAAATACGTCGACTGGATCGCGCTGACGACGCGTCCATCGCCGTCCGCTGCGCCGAACCAGCAGGTGTCCCCGGCGGCGGGCGGGTGCGGCCACGGCAGCGCGCGCGCCGGATCGATCGCGCCTGCCAGCCGGTCGAGCGCGGCACCGTCGTCGAGCAGCGCCTGCAGGTCGACATCGTCGAAAGCGGGGTCGCCGACGTGGCGGTCGCGCAGCAGGAATGCCTGCTTCGTCGCCTCGACGAGCCCGTGGACATGGTCGAACCCGTCGGGCACCGCCGCCCGCAGCCGGTCGAACAGCGCGAGGATCATGAGCGAGGCGAAGCCCTGCGTCGGCGCGGCGGTGTTGTAAAGATCGGCCCCCGCGACCGCGACGTGGAGCGGATCGGGACACGCCGCGCGATGTTCGGCGAGATCGCGGCGCGACACCGGGCTGCCCAGCGCGGCAAGGTCTTCGGCGATCAGGTCGGCGAGGTTCCCTTGGTAAAAATCGTCGAGGCCGTTCGCCGCGAGCATCCGCAACGTCGCTGCCAGCGCCGGTTGGCACAACCGCTCGCCCTCGCGCAGCGGCCGCCCGTCGGGTTCGAAGATCGCCGCATACGCGCCCGGTTGCGCGCGCAGTTCGTCGCCCTTGGCGGCGGCGACCTCCGCCCCGCCGCGCGTCACCGCCACCCCGTCCGCGGCGTACCGAATCGCGTCGCGCAGCAGCCGGGCGAGCGGCAGCGTACCCCCTGCCCCGTCGAGCGCCGCCGCCCAGCCCGAGATCGTCCCCGCCACGGTATTCGCCGCGAGCGGCCCGCGCGTCGGCACCGCGGCGTGCCCGGCGTAGCGGTCGAGCGTCGCCGCCGCCGCCGCGCCGCCGCAGCCGTGGACCGCATGCACCCTGCCGTCGGGCTCGGCGATCAGCCAGAAACCGTCACCGCCGATGCCGGTCATGTGCGGATAGACCACCGCGAGCGTCGCCGCGACCGCGACCGTCGCCTCGACCGCATTGCCACCATCCTGCAGCACGCCCAGCCCCGCCTGCGCGGCAAGGTGGTGCGGCGCGGTCACCATGCCGCGATACGATCGCACGCTGTGCTGCATCAGGCCGCCGCGCTCATCCAGACGAAGCGGAATACGAACAGCGCCGCGAGCAGCAGCAGGAACCAGTCGGCGCGGGTCACCCGTCCGCGCAGCAGCTTGAACGCGGCGTGCGCAGTGATGCCGAACGCGAGGCCGTTGGCGATCGAGAACGTCAGCGGGATCAGCGCGACGGTCAGGAACGCCGGGATCGCCGCGTACGGGTCCTCCCAGTCGATCTCGGCCAGCGGCAGCAGCATCAGCCCGCCGACGATGATCAGCGCCGGCGCGGTCGCCGCGAGCGGGATCAACTGCGCGTACGGGGCGACGAACATCGTCAGCAGGAACAGCAGCCCGGTGACGATCGCGGTCAGCCCGGTGCGCCCGCCCGCCGCGACCCCGGCGGCGCTCTCGACGTAGCTCGTAACGGTGCTCGTCCCCGCCATCGAGCCGACGATCGTCGCCACCGCGTCGGTCATCAGGATGCGGTTCAAGCCCGGAATACGCCCGGCGGCGTCGACCAGCCCGGCGCGCTTGGTCACCGCGACGAGCGTGCCGATGTTGTCGAACAGATCGACGAACAGGAACACGAACAGGATTTCGAGGAGGCCGAGGCCATGCTTCCCGCCCGCGCCGAACACGCCGGGCAGGTCGAGCTTGAACGCGGTGCCGGTCAGCGCCGCGAGGCTGTACGGTTCGGGCTTGAACACGACCTGCCCCGCGAACCAGCCGACGAGCGTCGTCACGACGATGCCGATCAGGATCGCGCCGCGAACGCGCCACACGCTCAGCACGCCGATCAGCAGCAGGCCGAGCAGCGCGAGCGCCGCGCCGGGGGCCTTGAGGTCGCCGAGCCCGACGATCGTCGCGGGGTTGGCGACGACGATCCCGGCGTTCTTGAGCCCGACGAAGCCGATGAACAGCCCGATTCCCCCGGCGACGGCGGCGAACAGATGCGGCGGGATCACCGCCACGATCATCTGCCGCACGCCGGTCAGCGTCAGCACGAGGAAGGCGACCCCCGAGATCAGCACGCAGCCGAGCGCGACCGGCCACGGCACCCCCATCTGCTGGACGACGGTGAAGCTGAAATAGGCGTTGAGCCCCATGCCCGGCGCGAGCGCGAGCGGGACGTTGGCGACGAACCCCATCAGGATCGAGGCGAAGGCGGCGGCGAAGCAGGTCGCGGCGGCGACCGACGCGACCGGCATCCCCGCCTGGCCAAGAATTGCCGGGTTGACGAGGACGATATACGCCATCGTCAGGAAGGTCGTGAAGCCGGCGAGCACCTCGGTGCGGGGCGAGGTGCCGCGCGCCGCGAGTTCGAAGCGGCGTTCGAGGAACCCCGGTGGCCGAACGTCGGTAGTCGTCATGGTTCTGCCCCCTGCGGCGGCGACACCCCGATCACCCCGCGCGCCTCCAGCATTGCTGCGAAGCGCAGCAGTGTCGACTCGGTCCCCGCGCGCCCGATCAGCTGGAGCCCGAGCGGCAGTTGTCCGGGGCGCAGCAACGGCACCGCGATCGACGGCAGGCCGGTCAGGCTGATCGGCTGGGTGTGGATGCCGAGGTCGCGCCGCGCGAGGCTGCGCTCGCCGTCGATGACGATCCACGGGTCGTCGATCGGCGGGGCGACGCACGGTGCGGCGGGGGCGAGGACGACGTCGTAATCAGCGAGCAGGTCGGCAATCGTCCGGGCGAAGCTCACGCGAAAGGCTTGCGCCGCGTCGTACAGTCCCTGCGGCAGCAACGCCCCGGCGATGAAGCGGTCGCGCGTCGCCGGGTCGAACGCCATCGGGGTCACCGCGAGCGCGGCTCGGTGCAGGGCTCCACCCTCGGCGGCGGTG
The DNA here is from genome assembly GCA_038238995.1 of Sphingomonadales bacterium. Taxonomy (GTDB): domain Bacteria; phylum Pseudomonadota; class Alphaproteobacteria; order Sphingomonadales; family Sphingomonadaceae; genus Polymorphobacter_B. The sequence goes on along the minus strand of JBBSFF010000008.1, from coordinate 13,128 downwards.
ATCAGATACGCCGCCGACCGGGCGCGGGCGATATCGGGGAGGTCGACGATCGGCGCGTCGGGTGCGACCCGGTCGATCGCGGCGAGTTGCGCCGGGTCGGCGTTGTCGCGGAAGCGTCCACCGAGCCGGGCGACGCGGATCGAGGCATCGGTTGCGGCGACGGTCGTGCCCGACAACACCTCCCACAGCAGCTGGAGGTCGGCCACCGACCGCGCGAACGGCCCGGTGTCGTCAAGGCTGTCGGCGAGCGGGAACACTCCGCCCATCGGCAGCGCGCCGTGCGTCGGCTTGATCGCGTAGATTCCCGTCAGGCTCGCGGGAACCCGGACCGAGCCGTTGGTGTCCGACCCGAGCGCGAACGTCACCAGCCCCGCCGCCACCGCCGCCGCTGATCCCCCCGACGACCCGCCCGCGAGCCGCGCGAGGTCGTGCGGATTGCGCGTCGTCCCGTACCGCGCGTTGATCGTCGCGAAGCCGTAGGCGAACTCGTCCATGTTGAGCGTCGCGACGAGGACCGCGCCCGCCGCCTGCACCCGCCCGATCGCCTCGGCGTCCGTCGCCGCCGGGGGCGCATCATCGAACAGCGCCGACCCGGCGGTCGTCGCGAGCCCGGCGACGTCGAACAGGTCCTTGACGCCGTACGGAACCCCCGCGAGCGGCCCGGGGTCAATCCCCGCGGCGACCGCCGCATCGACTCGCTGCGCCTCGTCGCGTGCCCGGTCGGCAAGGATGCGCGTGACGGCGACGAGCCGGTTGCCCTCGGCGTGCAGCCCGGCGAGGCAGCGCTCGACAACCTCGAGCGCCGTCGTCCGGCCGCCGCGGACCGCCGCTGCGATCTCGACGGCGGACCTCACCGCGCGATGCCGCTGGACCGATCGAGCAGGATCGCGGCGTGGTGCCCGAGGACGGCAAGGTTCGCGCGCACCCCCGGCAGGCACGGCGCGGCGATCACCAGCCCGACTGCAGCCGCGACTGCCTCGATCGCGGCGTCGGTGCCGGGAACGCCGAGAGCGTGACCCCCCGCGCCGGGCATTTCATCGGTTTCGGCGTACGCGCCGGGTCGGCTCATCGATCGTTCCCGCATATCGCCGGCGTCGCCGCAACGGCTGGCTGATCGCCGCAATCCAACGATATCACGATCGCGCCGGTGTCCGCATCATGACCGTGCTTATGTGCGCCAAGCCCCGCTCGATCCAACGCAATGACTGGCACGGCTCGATGCATAAAAGCATGCACTCCTCGCCGTATGCGCTGACAGTGCCGGGGCGGCAATCGATGCCCTATGGCCGCGCTCGAAAACCGGCTAGCGGTAGCGGTATTGTTTTCGAGGAGGCCGATCCGTGACTGTCGCAGCCATACTGCGTGATAAGGGGAACACCATCATTTCGGTGCTTCCCGAAACACCCCTGCTCGAAGTCGTCGCCACCATCGCCTCGCGGCGGATCGGTGCCGTGCTCGTGTTGAGCGACACCGGCGCGCTGGCCGGGATCGTCAGCGAGCGCGACGTCGTCAAGGCGCTCGCCGCCAATGGGCCCGGGCTGCATACGGTCAACGCCGGCGATGTGATGACTGCCAACGTCACGACGGTCGACCCTTCGACGACGATCAACGATGCGATGGAGTTGATGGACCGCGGCTATTTCCGCCACCTGCCGGTGCTCGACAACGGCACGTTGGTCGGCATCATCAGCGTCCGCGACGTCGTTCGCGCACGCATCGACCGCCACGTCGAGGAGAACGAATCGCTGGTATCGTACATCAACACCCGGGTTTGATACCGCGGTCGCGCCCGACGTTCAGCGAGCGCTCTCGTCGCGCGGACGCAGCAGCCGTTTCAGGATCGGATTCGGAAAGCGTCGCTCGATGGTGACGGCGTAAAATGTTTCGACGATGCCGGGAAGTTCATCGGCTTCGACGAGCACGCCCGACGCCAACTCGTCCTTGACGACGATCGGCGGCAGCACCGCGAGCCCGATCCCCTCGCGCGCCAGCAATCGCATCATCGCCATGTCGTCGACCTCGGCGGCGATCTGCGGGCGGATGGCGAGCCGCGCCATCAGCGCATCGAAGTCGGTCCGGACGCTGCTGTCGGTCGTCGGCACGATGACGGGGTGATCCGTCAGGAGCTGCGCCACGGTCGGCTTGCCGACGATCCGGTCGGGCGGTCCGACGAGGCTGACGCGCTGTTCGCTCAGGCGGTGCGAGACGAACGGGGTGACGGCGTCGCTCGCCGCTGCGGTGTTGGTCAGCACGACGTCGAGCTTGAGCGACTGCAGTGCCTGCAACAGCTCCGCCGGACTGCCCGAGCGCAGAACCACATCGATGTCGGGTTCGCCGAGGATGGGGCGCAGAAATTCGATCTGGAAGTTGCGCGATTGCGTCGCCAGCGCGCCGACCCGGACCGCGCGGCGGGTCTTGCCAGTGTCGCCGAGCGTCTCGAGCAAATCCTCGCCGGTGGCGAAGATGGTGATCGCATGGTCGAGCGTCAGGCGACCGGCTTCGGTCAGGTGCAGCTGCCGGTTGCGCCGCTCGAACAGCCGATGGCCGAGCCGGTCCTCGAGCTTGCGGATCTGCACCGATAGCGCCGATTGCGACAGGTTGAGCCGTTTCGCCGTGCGCGTCAGGCTGCCGTCACGCGCGACCGCCCAGAAATACCGCAGGTGGTTGTAGTTGAACTCGGCCATCCGTTCGTTAAAACAGAACGTTATGATGTGAACAATGTAATTTTCGGGCGGCAGTCGCGACGGTAGGGGCTTTCGGGAAGCGCCAATCCGGGGACTGTCCAATGCCGATCCATCTGCTGCTGTTGGCACCGCTCGCCATGCTCGTCGGCGCGACGTCCGGTTTCGTCGGGCGCGGCCAGCGACCGGCGTTCTCGTCGCGGGTGGCCGAAGCCGTTGCCGTCGTGGCGATCGTGGTCGCGGTGGCGGCGAGCATCGCCCTGATCCGGTTTGGGCCGGGGACCAGCGCCCTGCTCGGCATCGGCGACCTTGGCTTCGCCGTCCGGCTCGATGCGCTCAGCGTCGTCATGCTGCTGCTCGTGTCGTTCGTCGGCTGGGTCGTCGTGCGCTATTCGCGGACCTATCTCGACGGCGATCGTCGGCAGGGCATTTTCACCGGCTGGCTGTGCACCACGCTGGCGTGCGTCATGGTCTTCATCCTCGCCGGCAATCTGGTTCAGCTCGTCGTCGCGTGGATCGCGACCAGCCTGAGCCTGCACTGCCTGCTGCTCTTCTATCCCGATCGCGTCGCGGCGCAGCGGGCAGCGCGCAAGAAATACGTCACCGCGCGGATCAGCGACATCGCCCTGATCGGTGGCGCGGTGCTGCTCGCTGTCGTGTACCGCACCGGCGATATCGCCGCGATCCTGGCGGCTGCCCGCGGCGGCAGCGGCGGGGGACTGACCGTCGGCGCGGCCGGACTGATCGCACTTGCCGCGGTGCTCAAGTCGGCGCAGTTCCCGTCGCACGGCTGGCTGACCGAAGTGATGGAAACGCCGACCCCGGTGTCGGCGCTACTCCACGCCGGCGTCGTCAATGCGGGCGGTTTCCTGCTCATCCGCTTTGCCGATGTCATGCTGACGGCACCCGGCGTGCTGGCCGTGCTGGTCATCGTCGGCGGCTTCAGCGCGCTGTTCGGCGGGATGGTCATGCTGACCCAGCCGGCGGTAAAGACCTCGCTCGCGTGGTCGACGATCGCGCAGATGGGGTTCATGATCATGCAATGCGGACTGGCGCTGTTCCCGCTCGCGTTGCTCCATATCGTCGCGCACTCGCTCTACAAGGCGCATGCGTTCCTCGCATCGGGCGGCGCGGTCGACGCCGTCGCCGCGATCCGCCGGCCGGGCCCCGTCGCCATCCCGCAACCCGCCGCTGTCGCCCGCGCGTTTCTGGTCGCGCTCGGCCTGTACGTCGTCGTCGGCTTCGTCTTCGGCTTCCAGCACAAATCGCCGCAGGCGATCGCACTCGGGGCCATCCTGATCTTCGGGGTCGCGTATATCCTCGCGCAGGGTTTCGCCGATTCGGCCCCCGGGGCGCTGACCCGCCGCACCGCGGTCTATGCCGTCGCGGCGTCGGTCAGTTATTTCGCGCTGCAGGCCGGGGCCCAGTGGACGATGGCGGGCACGCTGCCGCCGACGCCGTCACCGGGGCCGCTCGAATGGGCGCTGATCGTGCTGGCGATCATCAGCTTCGGTGTCGTCGCGGTCGCGCAGGCGATGTTCCCGCTGTGGGCGTACCACCCGGCCGCCGCCGGGCTGCGCGTCCATCTGTCGAACGGGCTGTACGCCAATGCGATGTTCGACCGGCTGCTCGGCGGCTGGTCGCTCGACCGGCCCTCCTCTCCCGTACGGAGCAAGATCTGATGAACGCCCTCGTCGACACCCGCGAGTTCGATCGCCCGACGACCCTCGCTGCCGCCAACGCCGCCGCCGCCATCCCGCCGGCGTGGCCGTTGGCATCGAGTGTCGCCGTCAACCCGTTTCTCGGCCAGGCATCGGAGACACTGGCGCACGTCGCCGCCCGCCTGCGCCGTGTCGCCGGCACGTCGATCACGATGCCGCGGGCGTGGTATCGCGACCGAATCGCGACCGGTGCGATCGACGACGCCGACCTGACGGCTGCGCTCGCCGCTGCGCCCGATGCGTCGCGCCCGATCACCCTCGCCGCGCTCAAAGCCGCGCTGTCGACCGACGCCCCGGCGGGATCGGCGATCCCGACCGTCGCCGACCTCGCCGCCGCGATTTCGGGGGTCGATTGGCCCGGGCTGATCGGCGACCGGATCGGCGCGTGGGCGGCCGGTTACTTCGACGAAGGCCAGGCCCTGTGGGCGGCCCCGCGCGACAAGGGAGCCTATGCCGCGTGGCGCGCGGTCGCGACGCACGATCTGACCCCCGAGATCGCCGGGTTGAGGGGATTCGCGGCGCGCGTCGCCGACGCCCCCGCAACCGCCGACGCGGCGATCGAACACGCCGCGCGCGATCTCGGTTTGGGCGTCGATGGGCTGGAAAGCTATTTCCATCGACTGCTGACGACGCTCGCGGGCTGGGCGCAGTATGCGCGGTATCGGCGCTGGCAGGCGGAGCTCGTCGGTGACCGCGACGACACGATCGTCGACCTGCTGGCGATCGCCTTGCAGTGGGAGCTGGCGCTGTTCGGGCAGTACCGCAACGCGATCGCCGACCCGTGGCGCGCCTCGGTCGCACGCCATAACGCACCGGTGGCCGCCACCGCCGACGATATCGTCGATGCGATCGTCCAGGAGGCGAGCGAGCGGGCGGCGCAGCGCGATCTGGCGGCGATGTTGGCCGTGCCCACGGCGGCCGGGAGCGGCACCCGCCCCCGCCTGCAGGCCGCGTTCTGTATCGACGTCCGCTCCGAGGTATTTCGGCGGCGGCTCGAAGGCGTCGATGCCGATATCCAGACGATCGGCTTCGCCGGGTTTTTCGGGCTGACCGCAGCGCACCGACGCTTCGCCTCCGACGTGACCGAGCTGCGCCTCCCGGTCCTGCTCAACCCCGGGCTGATGACGCGGTCGGGCGGCCCCGCCGACCAGACCGCCGATCTCGCGGCGCGCTTCAAGGCGCGCGCCGCGCGAGCGTGGGGTCGCTTCAAGCTCGCCGCCGTGTCGTCGTTCGCCTTCGTCGAAGCGACCGGCCCGATCTATGCGGGCAAACTGCTGCACGACGCGTTCGGGATCGGGTACCACGCCGCGCCCGACGACCCGCCGCCGTATCCCGATCCCATGCTCGATCAGGCAGTCCGTACCGCGACTGCCGAATCGGTCCTGCGGGCGATGTCGTTGACGGACAATTTTGCCCGGCTCGTCGTGCTCGCTGGACACGGGGCCAACGTCGTCAACAACCCCTTCGCCAGCGGCCTGCACTGCGGTGCCTGCGGCGGGTATTCGGGCGAGGTCAACGCCCGCCTGCTCGCCGCGCTGCTCAACGATGCGGCGGTTCGCGCGGGCATCGCCGAGCGGGGCATCGACGTGCCGACCGATACGATCTTCGTCGCCGGGCTGCACGACACGACCACCGATGCCATCACGCTCTACGCCGCCGATACTCCCGCCCCGGCACATGTCGCCGATATCGCGCAAGCGAAGTCGTGGTTCGCCGCCGCCGGTTTCCTCGCCCGAGGCGAACGCGCGCTGCGGCTGCCGCACGCCAGCGGCGGCGGCAGCATCGCCCACCGCAGCCGCGACTGGGCCGAGGTCCGGCCGGAATGGGGGCTTGCCGGGTGCCGGGCGTTCATCGCCGCGCCCCGGTCGCGGACCGCCGCCAAGCCGCTCGGCGGCCGCGTGTTCCTCCACGACTATGACTGGCGGCAGGATAGCGGGTTCGGCGTGCTGGAACTGATCATGACCGCGCCGGTCGTCGTCGCAAGCTGGATCAGCCTGCAATATTATGGCTCGACGGTGGTACCCACCCTGTTCGGCGCCGGCGATAAGCTGCTGCACAATGTCACCGGCGGGATCGGGGTCGTCGAAGGCAACGGCGGTGTGCTGCGCGCCGGGCTGCCGTGGCAGTCGGTCCATGACGGCGAAACCTATGCCCACGAGCCGTTGCGGCTGTCGGTCTGCATCGAGGCCCCGACCGCGGCGATGTCGGACATCCTGCGCCACCATTCCGGCGTTCGCGACCTGTTCGACAATCGCTGGATGCACCTGTTCGCGCTCGACGACGACGGCCGGATCGCGTGGCGGTACACGGGCGAGCTCGACTGGGCCGCCGAAGGCGAGCGCCCGATCGCGCACGGGTAGCATTGGCTGGGGCGGCAGGATTCGAACCTGCGGATGCCGGTACCAAAAACCGGTGCCTTACCACTTGGCGACGCCCCATCGCGTGCGCGGTGAGCTTCTACGCGCTCGCCCCGCCTTGGCAAGCGGCGGTGGTCAGGTCGCCTTGACGGCCGGGCGCTCCGCCCAGCGCAGGATGAGGAGGTACATCGCGAACGTCCCGCCGAGCCACACCCCGGCGGATCCGGGAATCAGCAGCGCCGCCGCGTTCGGGATCGCGACAAGGGCGATATAGACCCCCAGTCCGAGCGGCCAGCCGACCCGGGCATGGAGGTAATGGTGGAGATGGTCGCGGCCCCCGTGAAACGGCGATCGCCGCTGACTCGACCGGACGACCAGCAGACGCACGGTGTCGATGACCGGAACCGCGAACAACAGGATCACATCGTCGGCCCCGATGCCGGCGAAGCGGTGGTTGTAGGCGTAGATCGCGAGCAGTCCGAACAACGCCGACAACGCATAACTGCCGCCGTCGCCGAGAAACAGGCGGTTATGCATATTAAACCAGAGTGTCACCGCGAGCGCGCCCATCAGGGCGACCATGACCGGGGCCATCGCGGGCGGGAGCCAGCGCAGCAGCATCGCCGACCAGACGAGGCCGAGGCTGATCACGATCCCGTTCTTGCCGTCGGCCATGTTGACCGCGTTGAGCAGACCGACGAGGCAGAGCAGGGTAAACGGCACCGATACCAAGCCGAGCAGCCATACCGTCGGCTGATTGGCGAAGCGGATGAACGCCAGCGCGAAGTCGGGCGCGGCGACGGTGACCAGCAGCAGGACGACCGCGGCGATGCCAAGTCGCGCGCGGACGCTGAGTTCGAAGCGGTCGTCGGCGACCCCGATGACGAACATCGCCGCGACGGCGACCCCGAGCCACGCGACGTGCCGCTCGACCGTCGGCCCGAGATCGACCGGCAACAGGAGGATCGTGGCGATCGCGGCGAGCGTGACCAACGCGACGACCAGCCCGCCGACCAGCGGGGTCACGCGCGCGTGACGCTTGCGACCCCCCGATTCGTCGGGAAAGTCGAGCAGTCCGAGCGAGGTGCCGAGCGGCATCGCGAAACTGCCGACCACGAAGGCGGCCAACGCCGCAACGACCGCCCCCAGAAGCGCGGCCGCCATCGCCGTCATTTCGCCAACAGCGCGACGGTCGCGACCGACGTCAGCAACGAGCCAAGAATTCCGGTGACGTCGCGAACGATATCGAGCGTGAAGAGCGGATCGATGTCCTTCGGGACGATGATCGTGCTGCCCGGCGGGACGACGATGCGATCGGCACGCTTGAGCGGCTGGAGCGGCTCGGCGGTACCGTTCGGGAGCACGAGGAAGATACGACGCTTGTCGGCGGTTTTCGCCGTCCCGCCAGTTTCACCGAGATAATCGCGCGCCGACTTGCCCGCGACGAACTGGAGTGCGCCAGGATTGCTGACATCGCCGAGCGCGAGGACGAAGTTCGGGCGTTTGGGGACGTAGATCGCGTCGCCCGATTCAAGGACGGTATCGAGATCGGGCCGCAGCGCGAGCGCTCGTGGATCGGCTTCGATGACGACCCGCCCCGGTGCCTCGACCGACGACAGCTGCGCGATCAGCGCCGCCGCCGACGCGGTCGAATCCGAATTCCCGGTGCCGGTCTTGCGTGCCGACACCGCGAGCAGGGCATTGGTCAGTTCGCGCCCCGTGCGCCGAATGCCCTCCTGCTGGGCTTCCTTGACCGAGGGGCGCGTGAAGATCGTCCCGTACGGATAAGCGGAAGACGACAGCCCCCCGGCACGGGCGATCAATTCGGACAGGCGTTCGCCCTTGCGAATCGTATACAGCCCCGGGCGACCAAATTCGCCGGTCAGCAGGACGCCACCCGACTCGAACTTCGGCTGCGCGCCGTTGAAGCGCAGATCGTCGCCCGAACGGATCGTTACCTCCGCCAACACTTGCGCGCTCGTCACCGGCACGCGCTGCTCGCCATCGGATCGCGTCAGGTCGAGCGTCAGGCCGGCGACGTTGGGGATCAACCCCTGCGCGATCGCGGCAACGTCGCGCGCGGTGATCGTCCCGGCAACCGGATACGCGCCCGGGCTACGCACAGCGCCGCCGACACCGATCGAATTCTCGATCAGCACGGGAAGGAGTTCGGGTTCTTCCTCGAATACCGCAGGACAGCGCGAGGGTGGTCGCCGCGACGCCGCCAGCTCGATCGCCGCCTGCGACCCGTCATCCGGCGTGTCGTACGTCTGCCGGTCGGTCGCCGCGCGTTCCTGGTAACGCATCGGATCGTACGCGGGAACCTGGCTCGACTGGCCGCTGGATTGGCCGTTTAGCTGGCTGTTCGACTGCGCCTGGGTTTGCGCCAACTGGGCGGCAGCCAGCGTCTCCCCGCCGGTCCGCACCGATTCGTCACCGCGACGCGAGCTTTGCAGGTTGCCGCCGACCGCGACATCGCTCTGTCCGTTGCGCTCGACGACGAATGCTCCGCGCGTGACAACATCGAACCGGGCCGACTTGGTGTCGCCAACCAGCGCTTCGAGGCGCGCGAGCGAGCGACATTCGGGGTACGGATTCACCTGCCCGAGAACGACGCGCCGCACCGGGGTCTGATTGATGAAGGCGATATCGGTCCGGCTGAAGACATAGAGCCGGTCGTCGCTGCGCAGCGCGACGCCGGGCCGCGACCGCAGCGCGTCGATCAGATTGACCGGTTCGAACACGCGCGCCGCCGTCGTCGGATCGCGCCGGATCAGCACCGCCATCGGCAAATAGCTGTCGAAGCGCAGGTCGGCGACGTCGCCGAGCAGGTCGCGGACCGTTGCGACGGCGACGAGCGGACGCGGCCCGGGGTTCTGGACATAGCCCCGCAGAACGACGCGCCCAGTGGCGCCCCCGGCGCTGCCGCCGACGAGCTGGATCGCGTCGCCGGGCTCGATCCGGCTGGCGAGGCTCGCGGCTTTGACGAATGTCTCGGCACCGCCCGCCGCGATCCGGCTGATCGCGATCGTGTTGCCGCGCGGACGGAGCGCGCCACCGGCATAATCGAGCGCCGCGCCGACGCTCGTGCCGCGCCGCACTTCGTAGATGCCGGGCCGCGCGACTCCACCGGCGACGGCGACGGTGTCGCCGATCACGGGAACGATGATCCGGTCGCCGTCCTGCAGCCGCGACGCCGGCGGCGTGCCAATGCCGATCAGGCCGTACAGGTCGACGGTGACCCCACCGCCGCCGCGGACGATCCGGACGTTGCGCAGCGAGCCCGAACGGCGGACACCCCCGGCGAGCGCGAGCGCGCTGCCGATGTCGGACAGCGAGGTCAGGTTATACTGACCCGGCCGATCGACTTCGCCGCCGACAAAGACGGTGATCGCGCGGACCGAGCCGAGCGAGACATAGACTTCGGTGCCGAGCAGCGTGCGTTTCGTCTGCGCGGCGAGATCGCGGCGGACCGAGCCGATCGTCCGCCCGGCGGCGGCGATTGGCGCCAGCGCGCCGACGACCAGCCGCCCTTCGCGGTCGATCCGGACGGTGCGGCTTTCGTTCGTCGCCCCCTGAAACTGGACGACGAGCTCATCACCGATCCCGACGACGTAGGAGTCGCTGACCGCCCCGGTAAGCGCCCCCGGCGACGCACGCGACGCCGACTGGAACAGGTCATAGCCGAATTGGCGGAGCGTCGGGTCGGCCAGCCGATTGCGGAATTCGCGTTCGACCGGCGACGGGGCGTAGAGCCGGTCGAGCTGCGTCCGCGCCTGCTGCCGCCGGACTTCCTGTTCCTCGATCGTGTCGAGGCGGCCGGTCGCAGCGACCGGGTCGGGCGTGGCGGCGGTCGCGTTCCGCGATTGATCGAGCGGACTCGCGGTCGAGATCGGCGTCGTCGAGCCCACGCCGAGCTGTCCCTGAATCTGCTGGAGAACGCGTGGGTCGATATTTTGCGCCGTCGCGGACGTGCCAAGGGCGGACGTACCGATGATCGCGGCGAAAAGCGCCGTTACGACTCGCCAGCGGCGCGTCACCATGCTTGTCCCTACCCACGAATACGCTCGACGCGGCGGTGTACGCACCGTCGTCGGCGGCGTCAATTCGGTGTCAATTGACCGAATAGCTGACCTTGTCGCCGGGGCGCAGGCCAATCCGGGCGGCTTCGCCGGCGTTGAGTTCGAGGACCGCCGCCACCGGTCCGCCCGACTGAATCTCGGCGCGGCTGAACGGCACCGCATTCGCGGCGATCCGGCGAACGGTCATGTCGGGCGCGATGAAAATGATGTCGAGCGGCAGGTAGGTTCCCTCCATCCAGAACGCCGCCTCACGCGGGACGGTGAGCGGAAAGATCATCCCGTGATCGCGCCGCATCGTCTTGCGCAACATCAAGCCGCGCGCCTGTTCGGTCGTCGTCCGCGCCGTTTCGACGACATATTTATGCGGCTCACCGCCGGCGGCGAGCGTCAGCGGGATCGTCGCCAGCGTCGGATTGGCCACAAGCGGCGGCTCCTGCGCGGCGACCGGCAGCCACGCGGGGGCCAGACACAGCAGCGCCAGCGTGGCTCCAATTCGCGATCGCACCATCCAAGCAACCTTTACGAGCTGAGTACGGCCCCCGAGGCCTCCGTCGTATCACTTCCGAGCATCACCGCAAGCGGCCCCTTGTCACCTTCGGCGATCCGCGCGCGAAGCGGCTGACCGGGCTCGAGCTCGGCCAGACCGGCGCGGCGGACGGTTTCCATGTGAACGAAGATATCCTGCTCGGTTCCGGGGCGAACGACGAAACCGTAACCCTTGAGTCGATTGAACCATTTGACGACAACGGGTTCGAACGACCCGGATACTTCGACGAGCCGATCGTGGTCGGGGCGCGCCGATGCGCGCAAGACCGCCGTTTCAGGGTCGGGCCCCGTCGCCGTCGTCAGATCCAGTTCGACGATCGAACGGACCTGCCGCCCACGCTGCCGCTTGACCGTGTCGCAGACGAGCCGCGCACCCTCGGGCAGCGTTCGGCGCGACACGTCGCGCAACACCGAAAAATGGATCAGAACATCGCTTCCGCCATCGTCGGGGACGATGAAACCATAGCCTCGAACGACATCGAACCACTTGACCGTCCCGGCGACGCGCACGTCCGCCTCGACCGGAAGGTCGCCCATTTCGACACTCGTCGAGTCCGGCGCGACCGCAGGCTCGAGCATGCGGTACCCCCACGCAAGTCTCAATCTGTTCATACTTTAGCACGGTCCGCGTCGAAAGCGAAACGATTGTACGGCATCGTCGCGACAGGCATTGGAATATTATGCTCGCCGCGAACCTGCTACTCATCCTCCCGCAAGCGGCGTAAGGAACCAGCTGACCATGGACTTGAAAGGCGAAAGCCTGATCGCCGCGTCGCGTGACGTGGTCTGGACGGCGCTGAACGATCCGGCCGTGCTCGCGCGGTGCATCGACGGCGTCGAATCGCTGACCGCGGCGACCGACGCCAGCGGCGCGACGCGCCTCGACGGCAAGATGAACGCCCGCGTCGGGCCGGTGCGCGCGATCTTCGCCGGGGGCGTCACGCTGACCGAGGTCGACGCGCCAAACCGCTACGTCCTCGTCGGCGAGGGCAAGGGCGGCGTCGCCGGCTTCGCCAAAGGAACCGCCGAAGTGACGCTCGCCGACGCCGACGTCGATGGCGTCCCGGGGACCCGGCTCGATTATGCCGTCAGCTCGAGCGTCGGCGGCAAGCTCGCGCAATTGGGTGCGCGGCTGATCGAGGGGACCGCGCGCGGCTATGCCGAAACCTTCTTCACCCGCTTCAAAGCCGAGGTCGAAACCCCCGTCCGCGGCGCGCCCATCGCCGAGTTGCCGGTCACGTCGCCGGCCGTCGACGGGACGACACCGACGCCCAGCAGCGAGGTTCGTGGCTTGCACGACACGAAGCCGCGGAGCGGGCTGACCCCGCTCGTCTGGGGAACCGTCCTCATCCTCATCGTCATCGCGGTCCTGATCTGGCAGTTGCGATGAGCGGCGGCGACGAACTCGACCGCGTCCTAACCGCCGCGCGCGACTGGCGCGCTGCCGGGCACGACGTCGCCCTGGCGACCGTGATCGAGACGTGGGGATCGGCCCCGCGCCGCACCGGCAGCCATCTCGCGGTCCGCGACGACGGACTGTTCGAAGGCTCGGTCAGCGGCGGCTGCGTCGAGGGCGACGTCATCACCGAGGCGATCGACCTGATCGCCGACCGCGGCTCGAAGCGGCTCGACTATGGCGTCGCCGACGCAGCGGCATGGGAAGTCGGCCTCGCATGCGGCGGCAAAATCGCGGTGTTCGTCCAGGCGGTGGCCGACGACCGCTTTCCGCCCGCGCTGATCG
>JBBSFF010000007.1:0-19843 GCA_038238995.1 Sphingomonadales bacterium | reverse complement strand
TGGCGCGCGTGACGGCGATGCGCGAAGTGCTGACGATCCTCGCCCCGACGCTCGAGGGCACCTCGACCACGGCGCGGACCGAATGGTGCATCAACACGATGGCCGCGGACCCGGCGCGCAAGGTGGTTCTCGCGAACAACGAGGACGGCGTGCTCTACCGCTGGGACCTCCCGACGAATACGCTCACGCAAAAGGTGAAGCTGACGAACGGACTCGGTGAGGCGTACACGCCGACACTGGTCGGTGCCGATGGCGCGGCCTACGCCATCAGCAACGCCACCCTGTTCTCGATCCGCGCCGCCTGACAATCGCCGCGACAACGGCCCGGCTCAGAATCGCGCGCGCACCCCCGCATAGAATGCACGCCCGGGTGCGCGGTAGCTGAACACGTCTTCGTACCGCGTGTCCGCGAGGTTCTCGACCCGCCCGAACAGGCCCAACGCCGTCGTCAGCTTCGCCTCCGCCGACACGTCGACCAGTGTATAGCTCGCCAACGTAACGATCGGCGTCGTCGCAAACGTCGGGTCGGTGAAGGTAACATCCTGTTGCCGCCCGTTGTAGCGGACCGTGCCCGTCACGCTGCCGAGCTTGCGCGGCGCCGCCCAGGTGACGTTGACGCTTGCGATGTCGGGGGCGCGGCGGACTTCCTCGATGCCGTTCTGCCGCGCGGTCAGGTGGGTGTAGCTCGCATCGACGCGCCATTGCTCGCCAATCCGCGAGGTGACGAACGCCTCGACCCCCTGCTGCTTCGACAGCGCGGTCCGGTTCTGCGGCGTGCCTTCGAATAGCGGCGGCTGGAAGGTGACGAAGATCTCGTCGTGGAGGCGGTTGTCGAAGTATGTCACCCCCGCCGTCGCCGCGCCGCCGAACAGCTTCTGCTCGGCCCCGACCTCGTAGCCGTCGGAGCGTTCGGGCTTGAGGTTCGGGTTGCCGACGTAGCGTCCGCTCGAATAGGCATAGAGTTCGAAAAATCCGGGGTTCTTGACCCCCGATCCCCCCGCCGCGTGGATGCGCGTACCTTCCGCGAAGGCATAGCTCGCCTGCACGCGGTAGGTCGTCGTGTCGGCGAATTGCGAATTGAGGTCGCGGCGCACCGACGCACCGAAGGTCGCCGCGTCATCGACCGTGACGTCGTACGACCCGACGATGCCGGTGTCGGTGACGTGCCGCCGCCCGGCGAAGCCGAAGCCCGAGGGGTCGCGGTTGCGGAACGTCTCGCGCTCGGCGTCGACCGCGACCGTCACCCGGTGCTTGATCCGGCCGGTGCCGAAGCGGAGTGTCGAATCCGCCGAGCCCTTGACCCGGTCGCCGGTGTCGCCCGAGGTTCGGCCCGTCGTCGCGTAGCTGTCGCGGCGGTTCAGCGCGGCCTGGATGCCGATTGCATTGGTCCAGCGCCCGTCGAGGAAGCTCGCTTCGCCGCGCAACAGGCCATAGCCCGCCTCGGTTACCGAACGCGTGCCGGGCGAATCGATGATCAGGCCGAACGTCTTGCTCTTCGAATTGCTGTCGCTGTTGTTGTAGTCGGCGTTGGTCAGCGTGTAGCGCCCGACCGCGGTCAGCTTGACGTTCGGTGCCGGCGCGTAAGTCAGCTTGGCCGACGCCGCGCCGCCGTCCTCGCCGACGTTGCGCGTGCCGCCACGCGCAGTCGGGGTGCCGTCGGTCCGCTGGTAGGTGCCGGTGACCGCATAGTCGAGCTTGCCCGCGACCCCAGCGGCGCGCGCCGACCCGTTGACGGTGCTGAACGACCCGCCTTCGAGCCGCGCCGAGTAGCCGGGGGCGTCGCGGCCGGTCGCGGTCAGATACTGGATAACCCCGCCGATCGCGTCGGAGCCGTAGAGCGAACTCTGCTGGCCGCGTAGCACCTCGACGCGCGCACCGTCGTCGGCGAGCAGCCCGGCAAAGTCGTATTCGCCCTGGAAGGGGTCGCTGACCTCGATGCCGTCGATCAGGACGAGGACGTGGTTCGCCTCCGACCCGCGGATCCGGACCTGCGTCTGGCTGCCGGGGCCGCCGAGGCGGCTGACGGCGACGCCGGGGACGTCGCGCAGGACGTCCGACACGACGCGGGTCTGGCGGAAATCGAGCGCGGCTGCGTCGAGAACGGTGACCGACGCGCCGATCAGATCGGTCCGGATCGCGTCGCCCGACCGGCTCGCGGTAACGACGATCGTGTCGCCCGCCGGGTCGGTCGCGGGCAGCGTCGGGTCGGTCTGGGCGAACGCGGCGCCGGACACGGCGAGGGGAAGGATTAGGCTAAAGGCGCGAATTGTCTTCATGATCGAAACGGTCCCGGGGTGTCGATGCGACAGGACCGGGGCGTCCGCGCTTGCGCGCGGTCGATCGACTCCGAAGACGGACACCACGGGCATCGCCGGCGCACGACCGATGCGGCCCCAGCCGCTCGGATCGTCGCTCAGACGAGATCGTTTCGCGCGGCGGCCAATCCTTGAGCCGTCGCAAGAGCGACACGCCGCCGTCGGTCTCCTGGCTCACGGGTCGCCGTGCCGGCGTGCTACCTTCCCAGGGTCACCCCCAGTGGCTGCGGAGCCGAAGCCCCACGCGCACGCCGCACTCGCCGCTTACAGTTACAAGGATAGCGCCAGAATTGGGGGGCCTGACCCCCGCACTGGCTTCCCGGTACGGTTGCGTCACGCGGTGTCTAGCGTGACCCGCGCGGGCGCGCCAGCCCTATCGGCGGACGGTCGTCGCCGCCGGGGCCCCGACCGCCGCCCCCGGGAGGCAACCCGCACCGGCCGGCGCGGGGCGCGCAACGATCACGGCGGCGGTCAGGGCGATGATGCTCGGTTTCATCGCAAATCTCCGTGAATCTTCCTCGCGTCGACAACTCACGGCCGCAGCGATTGCTCCACCGCGCGCCCGACCCCCGCGCGCGGCCGACCCGCGAATGTGTCGGAATTTCTTACAGTTTCAGTCACCGCGTTCGTGCGCCCTTTGGGTTATCAACGGCTTACCAATTGGCACGCTCTGTGCTTAGGTCGAGGAGCTTGGGTTTCTGATCGGGATTACGCGCATGAAGATCATCATCGTTCCGGCCGTCCTTCTCCTCGCGTCGGCCGCCGGCGCGGTCACCGTGCCGAACGGCGACTTCAGCGCCGGCAACAGCGGCTTCACCAGCGACTACACCTTCGGCGCGGCCAACACCGGGTCGCAGTATTACGACGTGCAGACGAATGCGCAGCTCAGCCATCCGTCGTACGTCAGCTACGGCGACCACACCACCGGCACCGGGCTATACCTGATCGCCAACGGCGCCGAAGTCGCGAACGCCACGGTTTATCGCTCGGCGGCGATCGCGATCTCGGCGGGTACGACCTATTCGTTCGGCGCCTTCCTCTCGAACGCCTATCCCGACGCCCCGGCGGTGCTCGACTTCCGCGTCGCGCTCGACGCCGGCCCGGCGACCTCGATCGGCAGCTATACCATCCCGGCGGGTGCGGGCGTCTGGAACAGCGCGTCGCAGACTTTCTTCTCGGGCACCGCGACGTCGGTGTTCCTCTCGTTTGTCGATCTCAACCTCGTCCCCGGCGGCAACGACTTCGCCATCGACGACATCACGCTGACCCAGGTCAACGCGGTGCCCGAAGCGGCGACGTGGGTGATGATGATCGCGGGTTTCGGCCTCGTCGGTGCCGGCATGCGCCGCCGGACGCTCGCGACCGCCTGACGCCCTCACTCGAATTGAAAGGGGCGGCCTTCGCGGGCCGCCCCTTTTTTTATGCCATCCTGCCCGGCACCGTCGGGTGCGAACTCGACAGGCCGCCGTCGACCGCGATCGCCTGGCCGTTGATGTAGCCGGCCGCGTCGGACGCGAGGAACAGCGCGACCTCGGCGATCTCCTCGGGCCCGGCGGCGCGGCGCAACGGGTTGAGCTGGCCCAGCTTGTGTTCGGTCCCGCGCGCCCGCGCGCCGTCGAACCATTGTTGCGTCATGCCGGTCTCGGTCAGTCCCGGGCAGACTGCGTTGACGCGAACGCCGGTCCCGGCGAGCTGATTCGCGGCGGTGGCGACGAGGTTGATGACGCCCGCCTTGCTCGCGCTGTACGGCATGCCCCCCGCACCCGACCGGATGCCCGCGACCGACGCGGTGGCAACGATCGACCCGCGTCCGGCCGCCACCATCACCCGCGCCGCCGCCTGGACGGTGAGGAACACGCCGATTAGGTTGACGCGGAGCACGCGCTCCCAATCGTCTACGGTCAGGTCGAGGAACGTCGCCATCCCGCCGCCGACGCCGGCGTTGGCGAAGGCGCAATCGAGTCCGCCGAAGCCGGCGACCGCGCGCGCGACGGCGGCGTCGACGTCGCCCTTGTCGCCGACATCGCCGGTTACCGCGACGATGTTGGCATGCCCCTCGGCGGTGGCGTGGACGGCGTCGGTCAGATCGAACGCGACAACGTTCGCGCCGCGGGAGGCGAAGCGGTGCGCCGCCGCACGGCCAATGCCGCTTCCCGCGCCGGTGACAAGCGCGGTCCTGCCGGTAAAGTCGGTCATCATTCCCTCCCCAGAGATTGTCGTTCATTCAAAAAAGTTCGCGTGCACGCGATGAAATCCGCCGTCCGGTCGTGATGGACCCAGTGGCCCGCACGCTCGAACAGTTCGACGCGGGCGTGGGCGAACGCGGCGACGCGCCCGTCGACCGCCGGGTTTGACGCCCAGCTTTCGGCCCCGTAGACGAGGAGCGTCGGGCAGGCGATTCGCCCCCACAGCGCCTCGAGGTCGGCATAGGCAATATCGACCGGCGACCAGGCGCGGTTGTAGTTGTCGAACTTCCAGCTGAAGCTGCCGTCCTCGTTCTGCAGGACGCCGTGCGCGGTCAGGTGGCGCGCCTGCGCCTCGCTGAGATGCGCGTTCTCGGCCATCATCCGGGCGAGCGCCGCGTCGATGCTCGCGTAGCGCTTGGGCTGGCGCGCGGCGAGGCCGCGGACTTCATCGATCCAGCGGCGCATCCGATCGTCCGCCCCGGCCGCGCCCATTTTTTCGCGCTGCGCCGGTGACGGACCCAGCCCCTCGATCGCCACGATCTTCGCGACATTGCCGGGGTACAGCCCGGCGTAGCGCAGCGCGATGTTGCCGCCGAGCGAGTGCGCAACGATCGTCAGCGGCGCGAGCTGCAGCCCGTGGATCAGCTGCGCCAGATCATAAACGAATGCCGCCATGCCGTAATTGCCGTCGGGCGACCACGCGCTGTCGCCGTGGCCGCGCAGGTCGGGAGCGATGACGTGCCAATCGCGCGCGAGGTCGGCGGCGACCCAGTCCCAGTTGCGGCAATGGTCGCGCCCGCCGTGGAGCAACAACAACGGCGGCGCGGCTGGGTTACCCCAGTCGACGTAATGCAGCCGCAGCCGCTGCGAGATAAAATTGTGCGAGGTCGGACAGGGGGTCATGCGCGGCTCGTTCTCAACCCATCGTCATTCCCGCGAAAGCGGGAACCCATCGCCGGCGGCTGGAGATGGGTCCCCGCTTTCGCGGGGATGACGGCCAAGGAGCGGCAAACACTCATGCGTGCTTCGGCTCGTGTTCGGTCGCCCACGGCGGCGACAGGTCTTCGAGGAAGATGTCGACGCACTCGACCTCGAGCCGCAGCGTCGGACCGGCGGCGAAGGTGATCGTCAGCACCGTGCCGTCGACGAGGACCGCGAGCATTTCGAGCACCGCGATGCCCGGGTCGTGCGCCCCGAATTCGGTCCACCGGCGCCGCTGGACGCGGGTCACGCTTTCGATCCGCAGCGCCGAGCGGACGCGGGTGCGGTCGTTCGCCTCCCAGCGGTAGCGGTCGAGCAGCAACACCACGCGCCGCGCCCGGCGGTCGTACGCGACGTCGGCGGGGCGCACGATCGCGTCCTGCACCAGCGCCGAGATCAGCGACACCTCGTCCGCCTCCTGCGCCATCAATAACAGCCGCGAATCATCCATCGGAAATGCGCTCGATGTCGGCGCCGACCGCCGACAGTTTCTCCTCGAGCCGTTCGTAGCCGCGGTCGAGGTGGTAGACGCGGCTGACGACGGTCTCGCCCGTCGCCGCGAGTCCGGCGAGCACGAGGCTCATCGACGCGCGCAGGTCGGTCGCCATCACCTGCGCGCCGACGAGCCCACCGACCCCGCGCACCACCGCCGACCGCCCGCGCACGGTGATATCGGCCCCCATCCGCGCGAGTTCGGGGACGTGCATGTAGCGGTTTTCGAAGATCGTCTCGGTTAGCAGCGACGCGCCGTCGGCAACCGACAGCATCGCCATGAACTGCGCCTGCATGTCGGTCGGGAAGCCGGGATACGGCGCGGTCGACACGGTCACGCCGTGCAACCCGTTCGCGCGGCTGACCCGGATGCCGTCGCCGGTCGGCTCGCATGCGAGGCCCGCCTCGCGCAGCGCGGCGAACGTCGCGCCGAGGCTCGCGGTATCGGCCCCGACGAGCTCGACCGTGCCGCCGGTGATCGCCGCGGCGCAGGCGTAGCTGCCGGTCTCGATCCGGTCGGGCATGACCGCGTAAGTCGCGCCGTGGAGCTTGGCGACGCCGGTGATCGTCAGTTTCTCGGTGCCGATCCCGTCGATTTTCGCGCCCATCGCGACGAGGCAGTTGCACAGGTCGACAATCTCGGGCTCGCGCGCGGCGTTGTCGATGACGCTGACCCCGTTCGCGAGCACGGCGGCCATGACGACATTCTCGGTTGCCCCGACCGACACCGTCGGGAAAGTGTAGCGCCCGCCCTGCAGCCCCTTTGGCGCGGTCGCCTTGACGTAGCCGGCGGCGAGTTCGATCTGCGCGCCAAGTGCTTCGAGCGCCTTGAGGTGGAGGTCGATCGGCCGGTTGCCGATCGCGCAGCCGCCGGGCAGCGACACCGTCGCCTCACCCGCGCGCGCTAGCAAGGGTCCGAGGACGAGGATCGACGCGCGCATCTTGCGGACGATGTCGTACGGCGCGGTGGTGGACGTGATCCGGTTGGCGCGGAAGGTCATCACTCGCCCGAATTCGGCCGGGTGCGACCCCTCGATCGTCGTCGACACGCCGTGGCCGTTGAGCAGGTGCCCGAACGTGTCGATGTCGGCGAGCCGTGGCAGGTTCCGCAGCGTCAGCGGCTCGTCAAGCAACAGCGCGCACGGCATCAGCGTCAACGCCGCGTTCTTCGCCCCCGAAATGTGAATACGGCCGGACAGCGCGTTGCCGCCGCGAATGACGATCTGGTCCATGCGCCGGTTTAGCGCAGGCGGGCGGGCTACAGCAAATGGTGCCGGTGCAGCCACACGCGGGTATTGGCGGCGTCGACGAAGGCATGACCGACCAGACCGGCGGCATCGGCCCCGGCGACGTTATCGTCGCGGTCGTCGATGAACACGCCCTCGCCCGGGGCGAGCCCGAACCGCGCGAGCGCGAGCGCGTAGATTTCGGGATGCGGCTTGGTGATCTTCTCGACGCCCGACACGATGATATCGCGGAAGCAGTCGAACACCGGCGCGGTGGGGCGGAACATCGCCCAGAATTCGGCGCCGAAATTGGTGATCGCGAACTGTGGGACGCCTGCCGCATCGAGGTCGGCGACGAGGTCGAGCATTCCCGGTATCGATCCGGGGATCGTCTCGAGCCAGCGCGGAAGGTACGCGGCGATGAGGTCGGCGTACGCCGGAAAGCGCGCGGTCAGCTCGGCGATCATCACCGCGATCGGGCGGCCGGCGTCGCTCTGGAAGTGCCACGCTTTGGTCACGACATGGCTCAGGAACCAGTCGAGCTCGGCCGGGTCGGCAATCAGTTTTTCGTAGAGGTAGCGCGGGTCCCAGTCGAACAGGACGTGCCCGACGTCCCAGACGACCGCCCGCGGACGAATCAGCCCTGGCGCGCCTTGAAGCGACGGTTGGTCTTGTTGATCACGTACGTCCGGCCGCGGCGGCGCACGATCTGACAGTCGCGGTGGCGCGACTTCAGTGACTTCAAGGAATTGCGGACCTTCATCGGGAGACACCTGAACGAATTGAACGCCGCGACTACGGACGAAGCCCGCGCAAGTCAAGCTGGCGCTCCCATTCGAGCGCGTGCGCGACGATCGTTTCGAGTTGGTCGTACTTCGGAGTCCAGTCGAGCCGGTCGTGGATGCGCGTCGTCGCCGCGACGAGCGTCGCGGGGTCGCCCGCACGGCGCGGCGCGATCGTGCGCTTGAGCGTGAGGTTGGTCACCCGGTCGACCGCGTCGAGCACTTCGAGCACCGAAAAGCCGCGGCTATAGCCGCAATTGAGCGCGAAGGATTCGGTCGGCGCTGCTTCGAGTGTGGTCAGCACGGCGACGTGCGCGGCGGCGAGGTCGGACACGTGGATGTAATCGCGGACGCCGGTGCCGTCGGGGGTGGGGTAGTCGGTGCCGTAGACCATGACTTCGCTACGCAACCCGCGCGCGGCTTCGGCGGCGACGTGGATCAAGTGGGTCGCGCCGCGCGTCGACTGGCCGCTTCGCGCCGCCGGATCGGCTCCGGCGACGTTGAAGTAGCGGAGCGCGCCGTAGTTGATCGGGTGCGCACGAGCGACGTCGGCGAGCATGATTTCGGTCATCAGCTTCGAATTGCCGTACGGGTTAATCGGCGACTTCGCGGCCATCTCGTCGACCGGCACGACCTCGGGGGTGCCGTAGACCGCCGCGGTCGACGAGAAGATGAAGTGCCGCACGCCGTTCCGCACCGCCGATTCGATCAGGCTGCGCGAGGCGACGACGTTGTTGCGGTAATAGTCGAGCGGCTTGACCACCGATTCGGGCACGAGCAGCGACCCGGCGAAGTGCATTATCGCGGTCACGCCCTGTTCGGCAACGATGCGGTCGATCAGGTCGGGGTCGGCGACGTCGCCGTGGTAGAAGGGCACGCCGTCGGGTACCGCCCAGCGAAACCCGGTCGCGAGCGTGTCGATCACCGCGACCGGCCGCCCGGCATCGACGAGCGCGAGCACCGCGTGGCTGCCGATGTATCCCGCGCCGCCGGTGACGAGAACGGTACCGGTCGTTGCGGCGGCGTCGGGCATTGGTTACTCCGGTTTCGACAGGGATATGCGTCGCAGTTGCGTTATGACGCGTTGTTACGGCGCGACAAGGTTCCCAGAGGGTATTCGTTCCATGACCAGCCTGATCCGACTTCTGCCCATCGTCGCCGCAGCAATGGTCGCGGGCTGTGCCACTTCGAACGCAGGGATCGACGTCAAGCGCTTCCACCTCGGCACGCCAGTGACGCGCGGCACGATCGCGCTCGTCCCCGCCGACGCCAAGGCGTCGTTCAGCCTCGAATATCGCAGCTATGCCGACGCGGTCGCGGCCGAGCTGCGCGCGCAGGGCTTCACGCCCGCGCCGGTCGAGTCGGGCCCGGCCTATCTCGGCACGCTCACCGTTACGCACGACGTTCAGGTCGGACCGCGGCGGCCGTCGCCGGTCTCGATCGGCATCGGTGGCGGCGGGTTCAGCGGCGGGCGCGGCGGCGGGGTCGGGCTAAGCGGCGGCGTCGCCTTCCCGGTCGGGCACGGCCGCCAGAATGCCGCCGAAGTCGACTTGATCCGCCTTCAGATCAAGCGCCGCGCCGACGAGGCACTGATCTGGGAAGGCAGCGCACAGGTCGCGATCGACACCCGGTCGCCGCAGGCGTCACCGACGCGCGCGGTCACGGCGATGGCGCACGCGCTGCTCGACGGCTTTCCCGGCCCGTCGGGCGTCACCCAGCATTACCCGTTGAAGTAGGATTACGCGGTGCCGATCAGCGTTTCCGCCGCGTTCGACAGCGGCAATATCGAGGTGCTGCGGTGCGACGGACCGGCGGCGATCGACCTCGCGATTCGCAAAGACGCGCACAGCGACTTCTACCAGTGGTTCCACTTCCGGCTGAGCGGCGCACGTGGTCAGGCGTGCCGGGTGCGGATCACCAACTGCGCCGGGTCGGCGTATCCCGGCGGCTGGCCCGGCTACCGCGCGGTGGTGTCGACCGACCGGCAGCAGTGGACGCGGACCGCCACGCGCTACGCCGACGGCATCCTGACGATCGACGTGACCCCTGCGACCGACAGCGTCTGGATCGCCTATTTCGCGCCATATTCGATGGAGCGGCACCACGACCTGATCGCTCGCATCGCCGCCGCGCCGGGAGTGTCGACGCGCGTCCTCGGGGCGACGCTCGACGGGCAGGACCTCGACTGCATCGACCTCGGCGACGGGCCGCTGCACGTCTGGCTCTACGCGCGACAGCATCCCGGCGAATCGATGGCCGAATGGTGGATGGAGGGGGCGCTCGACCGGCTAATCGACCCGGCCGATGCGGTCGCGACCGACCTCCGGACGAGGGCCACCTTCCACATCGTCCCCAACATGAACCCCGACGGATCGCGACGCGGACATCTGCGGACCAACGCCGCCGGGGCCAACCTCAACCGCGAATGGGCCGGGCCGACGCTCGAACGCTCGCCCGAGGTGTTGCACACGCTCGCGGCGATGGATGCGACCGGGGTCGATTTCGCGATGGACATCCACGGCGACGAATCGCTGCCGCATAATTTCATCGCCGGGTTCGAGGGCATTCCGAAAATCACCGAACGGCAGCTCGGGCTGCTCACCGGCTATAAGGCGATCCTCGCGCGGACGTCGCCCGATTTCCAGACGCGCGTCGGCTATCCGCCGTCGGCGCCGGGCAAGGCGAATTTGACGATGAGCACCAACCAGCTCGCCAACCGCTTCGGCTGCCTCGCGATGACGCTCGAAATGCCGTTCAAGGATGCAGCCGAACACCCCGACGCGGTCGCCGGCTGGTCGCCCGAACGGTCGATGGCGTTGGGCCGCGACTGCCTCGCCGCGCTGCTTGAGGTGATCGGGCGGCTGCGCTAACCCGCCGTGATGCACACCGTCGACGATAATCTGCTGGGCCCCGAGGTCGCCAACCTCCTGTCGTTCCACATGCGCGAGATGCGCGCGCACTCGCCCGAGCCGAGCGTCCACGCGCTCGACATCGACGGGCTGCGCTCGCCCGAAATCGCGTTCTGGACGGTATGGGACGGCCACAGCCTGATGGGGTGCGCAGCGCTGCGCGAGATCGATTCGGGGCACGGCGAGATCAAGTCGATGCGGACCGCGCCCGAACATCTGCGCAAGGGCGTCGCCCGGCAATTGATGGTCCACATCCTCGGCGTCGCGCGCGACCGCGGTTATTTCCGGCTCGGGCTCGAAACCGGGTCGGGTCCGGCCTTCGAGCCCGCGCTCGCCCTCTATCGGAGTTTCGGCTTCAAGGACGGCGAAGTGTTTGGCGATTATCGCCCCGACCCGTTCCTCCGCTTCATGCACCTCGACCTCTGACCCATGCCGCTGCGGCTGTCGACCTGATGCGGATCGGCGTCGCCGATCCGGCCGACCGCGACGTCGCGCCTTTGGTGGCCGGGTATATCGCCGCGATGCATGCACTGGAGGTGGGGGGCGGCCTCTATACGCTCGACCATGCGCGACTATCGGCGCCGGACATCACCTTCCTGACCGCCCGCGACGGCGCGACCGTCGTCGGCTTCGCGGCGCTTCGCCACCTCGGCGACGACCGCGGCGAGATCAAGTCGATGGCGACGACCCCGGGGTTCGAGCGGCGAGGCGTTGCCCGTGCGTTGCTCGACCATATCGTCATGATCGCGCGACAGCGGCAGTGGCGACGGCTCAACCTCGAAACCGGCTCCGGTCCCGGCTTCGTTGCGGCGCGCACGCTGTACACGGCCTTTGGTTTTGTCGACGGACCCTCGTACGGCGACTATGGCGACGATCCGCTTCTCACCTTCTTCTACATGGACCTTTGATCCGCATGCCGACCCTCGTCCTGATCCGCCACGGCCAGTCGGCGTGGAACCTCGAAAACCGCTTCACCGGCTGGTGGGACGTGCCGCTGACCGACAAGGGGATCGCCGAGGCGATGGCCGCGGGGACGCTGCTCAAGGACCGCGGCTACGACTTCGACCGGGTGTTCACCAGCGTCCAAAGCCGCGCGATCAAGACCGCGAACCTGATGCTCGAGGCGATGGACCGGCTGTGGCTGCCGGTGGTCAAGGACTGGCGGCTGAACGAACGCCACTATGGCGGGCTGACCGGGCTCGACAAGGCCGAGACGGCGGCGAAGCACGGGGCCGACCAGGTGGTCGTCTGGCGGCGATCGTTCGACGTGCCGCCGCCGCCGATGGTGCCGGGATCGCCGTACGACCTGTCGGGCGACCGGCGCTACGCCGGGATCGAGGTGCCCGCGACCGAGAGCCTGAAGGACACGATCGCCCGAGTACTGCCGTATTGGGAGAGCGTGA
The DNA here is from genome assembly GCA_038238995.1 of Sphingomonadales bacterium. GTDB lineage: Bacteria > Pseudomonadota > Alphaproteobacteria > Sphingomonadales > Sphingomonadaceae > Polymorphobacter_B. Next base: position 7,549 of record JBBSFF010000007.1, on the reverse strand, counting down.
TCGCGCCCGAACTCCGCGCCGGGCAGCGCGTCGTCGTCGCCGCGCACGGCAACTCGCTGCGTGCGCTGGTCAAGCACCTGTCGGGGATCGGCGACGCCGACATCGCGAACCTCGAAATTCCGACCGGGCAGCCGATCGTCTACGACCTCGACGGCGATCTGAATGCGCTCAAGCGCTTCTATTTGAACGAGTCCTGACCTACATCGGAGTGGTGCCGACCGTCCGCGTCATCGATCTCGAAACCACCGGCGGCGCACCCCCGGCGCACGGCGTCTGCGAGATTGGCTGGCAGGATGTCGCGCAGGATGATGCGGGCGTTTGGCAGGTCACCGACGGGCGCGGCAGCATCCTGACGCATCCCGGGCGGAGCATCCCGCCGGTGACGATGGCGGTCCACCATATCATCGACAGCGACGTCGTCGACGCGCCCGCGTTCCGCGACGCCGCGCCGGGCGTCCTGCGCGGGCCGTTCGTCGCGCTCGCCGCGCACCGCGCGAGCTTCGAAGGCCGGTGGTGCACACCTCGGCTGACCGGAGGTAGCGCATGGATTTGCACATGGAAGTGCGCGCTGCGGGTATGGCCGGGGGCTCCGTCCTTCTCCAATCAGGTGCTGCGCTACTGGCGGATGCCGGCGGGACTCGACCGCGATCTCGGCCTGCCGGTCCACCGCGCCGGTCCCGATGCGTACGTCACCGCGCATCATTTGCGCGACATGCTCGCGGTCGCCGGGGTCGAGCAGCTGATCGCGTGGAGCGCCGAGCCGGGGCTGCTGCCGCGCGTCTATGCCGGGCCGCACAAGGGCAAGCCGTGGCGCGATCTCGACGATGTCAGCCTGACCGCGTTCGCCGCCGACCGCGACGAGGATGTCCGCTTCACCGCGCGGCACGAGCTCGCGCGGCGGGCGGGGGGCGCGGAGTCCACACCTGTTGCCGCTGCGCAGGGAACGCTGCTTTAGCCTAGGGCGTCACGTCTGGGTCGTTCACACGACCGTGGCGCCGCCGTCGATGACGAAGCTCTGCCCGGTCGTGAATCCGCCCGCCTTCGCGGCGAGGAACACTGCCATCCCCGCGATCTCGTCGGGAACGCCGATCCGCCGCAGCGGCGCGCCGCGCGTCGACGCTTCGAGGATCGCCGGATCGTCCCACAGCGCCTTGGCGAAATCGGTCTTGATAAGGCCCGGGCAGATCGCGTTGACGCGGACGTTCGACGGGCCGTATTCGGCCGCAAGGTTTCGCGCGAGCTGCATGTCGGCCGCCTTCGAGATGCAATACGCCCCGATGATGGTCGACCCGCGCAGGCCGCCGATCGACGAGATGATCGTGATCGACCCGTCCTTCCGCTCGATCATCGCGGGCGCGACCATCGCGATCAGCCAGTGGTTCGACACGATGTTATTCTGCAGGATCTTGCCGAACTGGTCGTCGCTGATCCCCGCCTGCGCGCCAAAATACGGGTTCGACGCGGCGTTGCAGACGAGCGAATCGATTTTGCCGAAGCGTGCGATCGTGCCGTCGACGAGCGCCTGCAGTGCCTCCTTCGACGCGATGTTCGCCGGGATTGCGACCGCCGCCTCGCGCCCGACGGCGGCGTTGATCTCGGCAACCGCCGCCTCGCAGACGTCCATCTTGCGCGACGACACGACGACGTTCGCGCCGTGTTCGGCCATTCGGTGCGCGATCGCCTTGCCGATGCCGCGCGACGAGCCGGTGATGAGCGCGGTCTGGCCGGTCAGGTCGAACAATTCGGGCAGTGCAGGCATCGTCTCTCTCCCAAGGTTTGTGGCATCTAGGCCACGCATCGGCGTTCGCGCAAACCCCGTCACGCAATCGAAATCGATCGGTCACGCGACTGTCGAACGATAACCCTATCGCCGCGGCTTCCGGATCGGGACACGAACATGCCGCAGCGCACAACATTGATTCTTCTGGCGACCACGGCGATCGCCACCGCGTTTCCGGCGTTCGCGGCCGACGCCGTAGTTCCCGCCGCTAGCGCGGTCGATGCGACCGCCGACGTCGGCGAGATCGTCGTCACCTCGCGCCGGACGCGGTCGGTCGCGACCGTCGACGAAATCCAGATCCAGAAGATCCTGCCCGGGATCAGCCCGTTGAAGGCGATACAGACGCTGCCGGGCGTCACCTTCCTGACCGCCGATCCGTGGGGCAACAACGAACAGAATATCTCGTTGTTCGTCCATGGCTTCAACGCGCAGCAGCTCGGCTACACGCTCGACGGCGTGCCGCTGGGCGATCAGCAGTACGGCAACTACAACGGCCTGTCGCCGCAGCGCGCTGTCATCTCGGAAAATGTCGCGCGGGTGACGCTCGCGAGCGGTGCCGGCGACCTCGGCACGGCGTCGACGTCGAACCTCGGCGGGACGATCGACACCTTCACCAGCGACCCGACGAAGGAGCGCGGCGGCCGCTTCGCGCAGACCGTCGGCAGCTACCGTACGTCGCGCACCTTTATCCGCGTCGATTCGGGCGAATTCGACGGCAATGCCTTTTATTTGTCCGGAGTTCGGCAGGATGCGCGCGCGTGGGATTTCAACGGTCGTCAGGGCGGGTATCAGGCGAACGGAAAGTTCGTCCGCGACGCCGGGACCGGCAAGCTGACGCTGTACGCCGCTTATTCGGACAAGACCGAACCGAACGAGGACGCGACCGTCATCACCGTCGCCAACCGCGCGACCGCGCCGTACGCACGCCCGTTCTTCTACCCCGATTTTCAGGGCGAGCTCGCGTATCTGAACAGCGGTGCGTACAAAGCAGCGGGGCCGAACTACCGCAACTATTACAGCGACGCGCAGCGGACCGATTATCTCGCCTACGCCAAGTACGACTGGAACGCGTCCGAACACGTCAAATGGTCGAACCAGACGTATTTCCATCACGACGATGGCGTCGGGGTCGTCGCCGGGCCGATCGACGTCGCCGGGCTGCCCGGACTGTTCTCGTTCTACTTCCCCGGCACCGGTTCGGCGACGAGCCCGGCCAATCTGGCGCGGCTGACCGGCATCTTCGGCGGGTCGGGCCTCGCCGCGCGGACGACTGAATATCTGATCAATCGCGAGGGCCTCATCTCGACATTGCGCCTCGATTTCGGCGCGCACCAGATCGAGCTCGGCGGCTGGTATGAACACCAGGCGTCGTCGGCGTTCCGCCGGTGGTACGCCGTCGATATCAACAACGCGCGGTCCCCGTACGATCGTCCGCTGAGCTATGCCCAGCCGCTGATCACCCAGTACGGCAGCAAGGTCCGCGTCGATGAATTCCAGACGCACATCCAGGACAGCTGGCACGTCATCCCGACGATCACGATCCTCGCCGGCTTCAAGAGCACCTTCCAGCGCGCGCACCAGGATGTGCCGGTCCAGCCGATCCCGGGGTCGTTCTCGAACTCGACCGCGCTTCCGGTCGGCGACCTCAACACCGACAAGGCGTTCCTGCCCGAACTCGGCGCGATCTGGGACCTAACCCCGCATGAGCAGATCTTCGCCAACGCGCAGAAGAATATCCGCCAGTTCCAGACGACGGCGGCGTCGGGCCTGTCACCGTTCGCGCTCGGCAGCCAGGCGGTGTTCGACGCGTTCAAGGCGACCGTCCAGCCCGAGACGAGCTGGACCTACGAAGCCGGCTTCCGCACCAGCCGGACGTTCAGCCTCGGCCCGATCTCCGGCTTCGACGCGCAGGCGAGCTACTACCATGTCGACTTCTCGAACCGGCTGCTGACGGTCAGCCCGACCGTCGTTATCACCTCGATCATCAGCGGGGCGGCGGTCATCGCCAACGTCGGCAGCGTCAAGACCGACGGCGTCGATATCGCCGGCACGCTGCGTTTCGGCTCGCATTTTTCGATCTACGACGCGGTCAGTTACAATAATTCGCGATATCAGGACAATTACAGCGTCGGCGTGCCCCCGGTGGTCGTGCCGACCGCGGGCAAGAAGGTGCCGGGTTCGCCCGACTGGCTCAACAAGACCGTCGTTTCGGCGTCGTACGGCGGCGTCGAGGCGCAGGTCATCGGTGACTATATCGGGCGGCGTTTCGCAACCTACACCAACGACCTGTCGGTCCCGGCGTATTTCACCGCGAGCGCACGGATTGCGTACACCATCCCGTTGGGGGCTTCGGCACCGATCACGAACGTAGTGGTCAGCCTCAACGTCACCAACATCGGCGACAAGCAGGCGGCGTCGACGCTGTCGATCGGCGCGGCAAGCGGGACGTTCAACGAATTCCCGCTGCCGCCCCGCCAGTATTTCGGGACGTTGAGCTTCGGCTTCTAGACGGCGGCGCGCGCACGCCGCATGGTGGCGGGATGACCCCCGCCGTGCGCTCGACCGTTCTCGCCTGCCTGTATTTCGCGGGGTTCGGCTGTCTGATCCCGTTCCTGCCGCTGTGGCTTGAAAAAGTGCACGGGTTCACGGGGGCGGAGATCGGCGTCGTCCTCGCCATCGCCGGGTTCAGCCGCGCGCTCGCCGGGCCGCTGACGGCGGCGTGGGCCGACGGGCGCAGCGACCGCCGCGCGCCGCTGTTCATGTTCACGATCATCCTGACGGCGGGGTTCGCGATCCTTAAATTGCTGTCGGGCTTCGTCGCGGTGTTCGCGCTGATCCTCGTCCTCGACATCGCGTTCTGGGGGCTGCTGCCGGTGGTCGAGACGACGCTGCTGCGCCTGACGCGGACCGGCCGCCCGCCGTACGGCGTCGCGCGCGGCCTCGCCAGCGCCGCCTTCGTCGCCGGAACGACGACGGTCGGCTTCCTCAACGATACGACGAAAAGCTACTGGCCGATCTGGGCGTTCCTGCTTGCGATTTCGGCGGCGATGATCGCGTGGAGCGCGCTGATGCCGCGCGAGCCGGTCCTCGCCCGCGCCGAAATTCGCGAGCCGTTCGGCGAGCGCCTGTCGGCGGGGCTCGGCATGTTGCGCAACCCCGAGTTCACCCTGTTCATCTTCGCCGCCGGGCTGATCCAGGCGAGTGCTGCGTTCCTCTACACCGCCGGTTCGCTGGTGTGGGTCAACGTCCAGCATTTTTCCGGCAACACCGTCGCGCTTCTGTGGAACATCGGCACGCTCGCCGAGGTCGGCTTCCTGATCTTCCTTGGCGGCTGGTCGGCGCGCTTCCGGCCCGAGACACTGATCGTCGCGGGTGGCGTCGGCGCGGTGATCCGCTGGACGGCGTTTGCCATGCTACCGCCGCTGTGGATCCTGATCCCGCTGCAACTGCTGCACGCGTTCAGCTTCGCCGCGACCTTCCTCGGCGGCATGCGCTTTATCCAGACGCTGTACGGCGACGACCGCACGCCGACCGCGCAGATGATCTACATGGGCCTCGCCAACGCCCCGACGTACGCCGCCGCCGTGCTCGTGTCGGGGCCGTTGTACGACCGCGTCGGCGCGCCGGGGTATCTGGCGATGACCGGGGTCGCAGCGCTGGGGCTGGTGCTTGCGGTGATGCTGCGGGCGCGGACTGCGCGGGTCGCGATGGCGGCGGCTCCGGCCTAAACCAGCATCCCCTGCCCCGCCGCCTCGCCGTACGGCGGCAGCGGGATGCTCGCGGTGGCGTTGCGCATCGCCGCCGACCAGCGCTCGGTCAGCTCGCGATAATAATCGTCGTCGTCGGTGATGCGGTGGACGAGCTCGGGCGTCGTGTCGCCGGTCCGCAGCAGCATCAGGTCGATCGGCAGTCCGACCGCGAGGTTCGAGCGCATCGTCGAGGTGAAGGAGATCAGCGCGACCTTGACCGCCTCCGCCACCGGCGTGTCGAACTGGATGACCCGGTCGAGGATCGGCTTGCCGTATTTATGCTCGCCGATCTGGAGGTACGGCGTGTCGGGCTGGCATTCGATGAAGTTGCCGCTCGCGTAAATCAGGAACAGCCGCGGCTTGCGCCCGGCGATGCAGCCGCCGAATAGCAACGTCGCCGACGTCGATATCTTGTCGCCGCCGACTGCCTCGTCGACCGCCGTGCGCGCGGCGTGGAGCGCCTGGCCGACGAGTGTCGCGGCGCGGAACATCGTCGGCGCGGTCGCGAGCGTTTCGGGGGCCGCGTCGCGTTCGAGCGCGTCGTCGCTGCCCGCGAGCAGCATCGCATCGGTCAGCCGGGTCAGCGCCGCCTGCGTCACCGACAGCGATCCGGCGCTGGCGATGACCATCGTCCGCCCCGGCCCGGCGTCCATCACGCGCAACTTGCGGTAGCTCGACACGTTGTCGAGGCCCGCGTTCGTCCGGGTATCGGCGAGCATCACCAGCCCGTCATGGACCAAAACCCCGACGCAATAGGTCATCGGATCCTCCTCGGCGGCGAACTGCCCATGTTGGACGGTCATGCCTGCGACTGCTGCTGACTTTGCCGCGATGCCGCGCCCGTGTCGACCGCGCTGACGTGGACGTGCATCGTCTCGGCACCGCCGCCGCGCCGCGCGCCGCGCACCGGGGCGGCGTCAAGATAGTCGAGCCCGACCGCGACGCGGACATGCGCCGGGGTGACCGAAATGCCGTTGGTCGGGTCGAAGCCGACCCAGCCGAGGTCGGGGACGAGCGCCTCGGCCCACGCGTGCCCGGCCGGTTGCGCCTCGGCTCGGACATAATGCCCCGAGACGTAGCGCGCGGGCACGCCGCGGGCACGCGCCGCGACGCAGAAGATGTGGGTATAGTCCTGACACACTCCCGCGCCCTGGCCGAACGCGGTCGCCGCGTCGGTGCCGGTGCCGGTCGCGTCGGCGTCGAACACCATGCGCGCGTTGATCGCGACATTGAGCGCGTGGAGCGTATCGAGGACATTGGCGTCGGGCTGGTCGTGCGCGAAGGCGGCGAGCGCGGCGTCGGGGGTCGTCAGTGCGGTCGAGCGGAGGAACATCGTCGGCGGCAGCGGCTCATGGAAACCGCGGACCGACCCGTGCGCGTCCTCGGTATCGACCTCGCCCGCGACGGTCAGCGTCAGTCGCCGGATCGGCGCGGCGGCGGTGAACAGGTGCGTCGCGTTGCCGAAGACGTCGGTCCCGGTCCGCAGCGAGCCGTCGGCATCGACATCGACCCGCCAGCGCGCGACATGCTGGTCCCACCCGCCGCGCGGCTGGACACGGAGCAACTGGACGACGCTGCTCGCGGCTGCCGAATAGTCATACGCCGTCGTGTAATCGATCCGAATGCGCATCCGACCCCCCGATCAGAAAAGATACTGTTCGGCGATCGCTGCTCCGAGCCGGTTGTTGTCGGCGATGAAGTCGCGCAGGAACTCGTGCAGGCCGCTCGAATAGATGCGGTCGATATTGCCCGCTTCAAGCCGTCCGTAGCCCGCAGCCGCGAGCCGGTGCGCGGGCCCACGCCGTGCGCTTGCGGTCGACAGCTGGTCGAGGCGGCGGAGAATCTCCTCGTAGCACGACGCGAGACTGCGCGGAATCTGGCGGTTGATGATCAGCAGATCGGCGATCAGCCACGGCTTGACCGTGTCGCGGTAGACCCAGCGGTACGCGGTCAGCGCCGAGACGGTGCGCAGGATCGTGGTCCACTGGAAATAATCGAGCGACCAGCCGACCTTCTCGCC
>JBBSFF010000006.1:0-19861 GCA_038238995.1 Sphingomonadales bacterium | reverse complement strand
GGGGAACCGGCGGGCCGGCGGTGATGACCGACAGGTTGGGAAGGACGTTCGCATGCACCACGCGCTCGGGGCGCGACACCTGCAGCGAAAGATAGCTCGACAGCCCCGGACCGTTCGCGGCCAATCCGAAAATCTGATCGATCCGCGGCGACCGCAGATTGGCATCGACCAGAAGCGTCTTGGTGCCGATCTGCGACAGCGCAGCGGCCAGATTGGCGGCAAGATAGCTGCAGCCGACCCCGTCGACCGGAGCGACGAGTGCCATCGCCCGCCGCCCCGGCTTGATATGCTGTGCGATCACCTGCGTCCGTAATAACCGGATCGATTCGGCCTTGGCGCTGACCGGATCGCTCAGCACGATGAGTTCGTCGGACACACCGCGTCTTGTGTCCTGCTGCAGCGCGAGGCTGTTGACGAGCAGATCGCGCGCCCGATCGAGTTCTTCCGCGCCGATGAAACCGAGCTCGAGCGCCGCCTGATCGAAATCAATCCCTTGCGACGCCTGATGGCTGGCAACCCGCGCTGCTTCCTCGTCGGTCAGCAACCCCAACCGGAGCAACGCATCGCGGATCGGCGCGTCGGCAGCGACGCTCCCGTCGCTGACTGCGGTCGTCAAGCCTGTCGGGTTGGTGTTCATGGGGCTGGAAGCAATCCGGTCGCGGGCGGTGTTTCACCGCCGATGTGGAAGAAGCGAAGCACACGCTGTCTGACGCTTAGCGGCATCGAACCGGCGATGACCGCAAGGACCGGTACCTTCGATGCGCGCGCCAGATCCTCGGGGCCGCGGACGCGGCGCGAAATGATTTCGGTGAGGATCGCCAGGATGATCCCGAGCGCAAGGCCGCCGGCTGCGCCGAGCGCGAGGATCAGCGGCTTGTTCGGAAAGCTCGGCACGCCGCTGACGACCGCGTCGCCCAGCGGGACGAGCCCGGTTTCGGAAACATCGGATTCCAGCTTCAGATCGGCGGCCCGCGCGGCCGCTTTTTCGTACTGCGAGCGCCGGAGATCGACTTCGCGCTGCAACTGGCCGAGGTCGTCGAGTTGGGTCTTGAGGCTTAGCACCTTCGCCTTCTGGGCGGCGACTTCGGCCTCGAGCCGCGCGGCGTTGGACTGGGTCGCCGACACCGTACTGCCGCCCTGCGACCGCGCGAGTGCGGTTTCACGCGCGAGCTGCTGCTGCAGAACCGCTCGACGCTGCGTCAGCGCGATGTACGTCGGATGCGACGTTCCGAGCCGCTCGGTGGCTTGGGCAAGCTGATCGTCGATCGCGTTGAGCTGCGCCTTGAGCGCGATGACCGGTCCGCTTTGATCGGCGCGCACGTCGGCGCTGCCTTGCACCATGCCGGCAGCACTGCGCGCGGAAAGCATCGCCCCCTGCATCGCTTCGAGCTTCATCGTTTCGGAGTCGGCACCACCCGGGGCCATGACGATGCCGTTCGTGCGCTCGAACGCTGACTTCGCCGCCTCGGCCGTGGAGAGCGAAGCCTGTGCCTTTCGCGCCTGATCGACATACCAATCGGCCGATCGGCCCGCCGCATCGGTCCGGAAGCGCAGGCTGGCATCGATGTAGGCCGATCGCAGCGCCGTCACGACGTTCCGCGCCATGATCGGGTTGCCCGCCGAATACGTGATTTCAAGGATGTTGCTGCCGGACACCAGATTGGCGTCGGTCGCCTCGATGATGCGGCGCGCGTGATAGCGGCGGAAGTCCTCGGTGCCGTTCGAGTGCGCCTTATAGTCTTCGACCAGCAGCGGGTTGCGCTCCCAGCCGAGCTTGTCGACGACATCGCCTGCGACGCGATAGTCGGTGATCAGCTCGATCTGGGTTCGGGTATAGCCGCGAACGAAGCTCGATGAGATCACCTGCCCCGACACGGGGTCGGGCTTGATGACGTCCATCAGAATCCGTGCCGCTGCCGGAAAGCGCGGCTTCAAGGTGAAGGCCACCCCCACCGCGACGATGATCGCAAGCACGAACGATGCGATTATGATCATCCGCCGCGCCATGAGAATGCGCAGGAACTGGGCGATACTCATCCGACGCTACTCCCCGCGCGCTTTCGACCAAACGATGCCTAGAACAACCGCTCCTTGACGATGTAAACGTCGCCCTTCTGCACGGGCTCGTCGATCGCGGCGCTCACTTCTTTACCACCGCCCCGGATCAATGCAACTTTGCGCTCCGATCCCGACGCCGATACCCCACCGGCCAGCGCGATCGCCTGGCGAAGGGTCATATTCGGCGTGATGGCAAACACCCCGACATGGCTGATCGCGCCGTAGATCGTGAATGTGTCGGCGTCGGGGACGAACAAGGTATCGCCCGGCGCGAGCTTGACGTTCTTGTCCGGGCTGCCGCGGACAAGTGCTTCCGATTCAAGTCTGAGTTCCTTGTTGTCGCTGGCGCGGCGCAGATAGATGTACGACGCTCCCTGCTCGCGCAGCCAGCCCGATTTGAGCAGCATTTCGAGGACGGTGTAATCGCGATCGAGCGGATAGACGCCGGGGGTCGAGACCTTGCCCGCGACATTGACCGTCTTGGAAACATACGCGCCGACTTCGACGTTGACGAACGGGTCCTTGAAATACCCGCCCTTGACCAACCTGGCCTTGACCGTCGCGGCGAGCTCGAGTTGTGTCGCGCCATCGGCCATTACGGTTCCGATCAAGGGCATCACGATCGTGCCGTCGGCCTTGATCCGCGTCGTGACGCCGGCATCGGGCTGGCCGTAGACCTGCACCGTGATGGTGTCGTTGGGACCCAAAACATAGCCACTGTCCTTCGCTGCCACCGGCGCACTTGCGGTCAGCCAGGCGGCGATGAATGCGAGCGGTAGGACCAACAGGCGACGCATGAAGAGGCTCCTTGCAATTAGACGTGGACCGAAAGCGTGAGGCTCGCCCTGGTACTGTTGAAATTCAGAATACTAGCGTTCGACGTTCGAAACGATTGGCTGACATAAACTCCCACATCGTACAGCGGTCGCGGTCTGTAGTTCGCCCCAATCCCGACCACCTTCGACGAATCCGATCGACGCGCCGGCTCGCCGGGAATCGCGAACGGCACCTTGTAGTTGTTGGCAGTTAACCCGGCATTAGCATGCGCGCTGATTGTGGGGCTGATATCGTAATTCGTCGTGAAGTTGATCGAATCGACGACGCGATACAATGCACCGGCTCCGGTGCTCGACAGGATGCTTCGCGAGCCGAATGCCGAGAAATTCAAGCGTGATCCCGGGCGGTAGGACAGACTGACGTTGTAACCGGGAGCACTATACGGCTGCTGACCGCCACTGGGCCGCGCCGCGAGGTACGACACGCCGACCGACCCGGTCAATTTGGTGCCGATCGGACGCGAGTACCGCAGGCCGACATTATACGAATTTACCCCGGTATTGCGGAGGAGGGGGACGACGGGTGCTCCGGGCACGACCAAATTATTGGGATAGCTCAGCGTCGAATAACTGCCGTTCACCTGAAGCTGCCCCGGTCGAAACACACCGAGGCCGACGAAGAGCGAATAAATATTCGAATTACTATTGGCATAGCTGCGCAGCGAAGACCCATTGTCGAGGCTGGAACGCGACGCGGCACCGCCGAACGACAGGCGGCCACCCGGCGAGCCGCACGTCGCTCCCAGGCCGTAATTGATCGAAATCTGCCGGTTGTCGATCAACCGGCCGATATCGTCGGGCACGGTCACGTCGTCGGGGATCGGGGGCACGGCCGGGTCGGCGGCGGCGACTGGTGTCGACGTCAGCGCGGGATTGCCAAATTGACCGATGCCGTTTTGCCGATTGCTGTAATTGCCATGCGCGTTCGCGCTGCAGCGCGCGCCGGCCTGCGCCGTCAGCGTGGCCCCGGCCCCAAACCGATTGCGATCGAGGAACTTGTTATACTGGAAGAAATCGTGACCGACCGTGCCATTGACTGAAATAGATCCGCGCCCAAGCAGATGCCCGTACCGGATCGATCCAGCCGGAGAGTAGCGGAAGTCGTCGGTATGGCCCGACGAGGAAATGCCGGAACGAAGCTGATTGCTGTCATATAACACTTCAGCGGTCGCGCCGAACGCGAAGCCGCTCGCGCTGGCGCCCGGCGCGGCAGCAGCGGGCGACCATGCCCCGAGCGCGGCACCGACCACAGCCAGAATCCCGACGCCAGTCCTCAAGCTCAACTCCTGTGGCACGACTCTACACCCGCTGCACCGCGCTACCAGCGCCGCGTCGCCCCCGCAACACGCGACGTTCCGGACGAAGGCTTGCGCTCGACCGAGCATTTCGCGCAGTAGTCGCCGAGATTCGGACGTTGTTAACGGTTGCAGTGGCATTAACGGCACGCTGCGGCGCGAAACGAGGTTCGGGTCACTGGCGCTGGAGCGATACGGACATGGCGACGATCTTCAAGCGCTGGACGCGCGGGGCTTTGCCTGACGCCGAACCGTTCGCGACGGAGATTGCCGCCGGAAGCCAGCGCCCGGCATTTCTCGACACGCTATGGCTCGACGATGCGGCTCCCGTCCGCGACTCCGATCTTCCACGCTTTACCGCAATGGCATCCGACGATGTCGAAGGCGTCGGAGACGAGCCCGCACTCGCGCGAGCGCGCCTGGCTTTGCGCGACACGCTCGGCGCTTCACAGCCGGTAACGACGCGCGATCGGTTCTCGGGTCGGCACGACGCGCTGGCGCAGCTAATCGCGGCCGTCGAGCAGCAGCGCGTGCACGTCGTCGTCTACGGCGAGCGCGGCATCGGCAAGACCAGCCTTGCGCACGTCTTCGCCGACACGGCACGCGAAGCCCGTTACATCGTCCTCTACGGGAGCTGTGGCACCGACGGTCGCTTCGACGAAATCTTCCGCGCGTTCGCGACGAAAATTCCGATGCTGTACCACCGCAGCGTCCTGCCGACGACCGCCGCAGTCGAGCAAGCCCTTTCCTTCGACAGTCTTTTGCCCGCAGGATCGTTCGGCCCGCGTGAAGTCAGCGATCTTTTTGCTGATGTCGTCGGGACGCGCGTCATCCTAATTCTCGACGAATATGATCGTATCGCCGACCCTAATTTCCGCCGCGATGTCGCCGAATTGATCAAGAACCTGTCCGATCGGGCCGCCCGCGTACAATTGGTGATCACCGGGGTCGCGTCGAACCTCGACGAACTGATCGGCTTCGCGCCGTCGATCCGAAGGAATATCGTCGGCTTGCCGATGCGTCCGCTGAATGCCGCCGAGGTCGCCGAGATTTTGCAGCTTGGCGAACAGGCCGCCGGCCTGCATTTCACCGAGGCCGCGATCGCAATGATCGCCACGATGGCAGACGGTTCCCCGTACCTGGTCCGGCTGCTCGGCCACCACGCCGGCATGGCCGCGCTCGATCACCTTCGCACACAGGTTGAATCCACGCATGCCAAGCAGGCGGTCGAGCGCGTTCTAACCGACTGGAATGCAACCTTACCCCGCCGGGTTCAGGCGTTGTTGGCCCGCGAAGAATCGCGCGCCCAATGGCCGTTGCTCGTCGCGGCGGCCGAGGCCGGCACGTACTCGGACGGCTGGTTTTTTGCGGCCGACGTTGCGGCGGAAATGTCCGGCGGATTGAGCACTGCTGCGATCGAAAGTGAACTGCGGAAGCTGGCGACGTCGCACGAGTTGCTCGAGAGTGACGATCTTGGCGGAGAGCTACGTTTTCGCTATCGCTTCCCCGGCGTCGCGTCGCTTCTGCTGATGTCGTCGTCGATGGCGACGCTCGAGCGCTAAAACGACACCGCGGCGTTATTGCACTGCACAATAGCGCGACGTAAGATTTGACGCGATGTGCGGATGTATTTCGATGACCCACGCCGACCGAGGTTTCGCCGTGATCGATACGGCCCGGCTGTGTCGTTCGCTCGCCGTCGTGATCGGATGAGCCGAACCGCGATGGTCGCGCCGTCGCCACGGCTCGGTGTGGTTTTGGTCAACTGGAACCGATGGGCCGACACGATCGAATGCCTCGAAACCGTCTTGCGCTCGTCGATCCCATTGCGGGTAGTCGTCGTCGACAATGCCTCAAGCGACGGGTCGCCCGAACGCATCGTCGATTGGGCGGCGGGGACGGTTCCGGTCGTCGCGGCATCGCCGGCCTTCGCGCGATTCTCGACCCCGGCCATGCCAAAGCCGGTCGCGTTCCGCCGCCTGACCGCGCCTGCCGCAGAATTGACGCGACCCGAGAATTCGGCAGTGACGCTCGTCGATGCGGGTGCCAATCTCGGCTTTGCGGGCGGCAACAACTTGGGAGTGCGTTTTCTGCTGCGTGAGTCGGCGATCGATTTCGTGTGGCTGCTCAACAACGATACCGTCGTCGAACCCGATACGGCAGAGGCTCTGCTCGCCCGGATGGATGCCACCCATAACGTCGGTATGTGCGGCACGATCGTCCGTTATTATTACCGACCGGAAGTTGTCCAGGCGCTCAACGGCAGTCGCTTCAACGTGTTGACCGGGCAATCGCGCGGGATCGGCGAAGGGCAAGCGGCGGCGACACCATTCGATGCCGACATGGTCACGCGGGAAACCGACTTCGTCCTTGGCGCGTCGCTGGCGGTGTCGCGCCCCTTTTTCGACCGGGTCGGGCCGATGACCGAGGATTACTTCCTCTACTTCGAAGAGATCGATTGGACGTACCGCAACGCGGGCCGTTTCGCGATCGCCTTCGCCCACGGTGCGATCGTCTATCACAAGGAGGGGGGGTCGATCGGGTCGAGCGCAGCCAAGGGCCAGCGAAGCGCGGTCTCCGATTATTACCTTCTGCGGTCGCGCTTGGGGTTCATTCGCCGCCGCGTGCCGGGTCTGCTCCCGCTCCACTGGATACTCGCGCTCGCTCAGATCACGCGCCGCCTCTTGCGGTGGCAGCCGAAAAAGGCATTGGTCCTGCTGCGAGCCCTGCTAGGACTGCGGCTCGACAAGGTTTCAAGGGGATGATGATGTCGACAGGCCGAAAAGCGCGGATCGCCGCAGGATTCGCGATGGTGGCGCTCGTTGCAGGCTGCAACAAGGGCGGAGATACGCCGAAAGGACAGGTCGTTGCCACCGTCAACGGTGACGACATCACGATCCACGAACTAAATTCCGAGTTGACGCTCGCGCGTCCGCCCGCCGACGTTCCGCGCAAGACCGTCGAGCAGATCGTCCTCGCACGGGTCATCGAGCGCAAGATGCTGGCCGATGTCGCGCGCGCGCGGCAACTCGACAAGAACCCCAACTTCATCCTTGCCCAACGTCGGGTCGACGACGGGCTGCTCGTCCAGGCGTTGCAAAGCGATATCGCCAAAAAGGTACCGTTACCGACCCGCGAAGCCGCGGAAAAATACATCGAGGCGCATGTCGATCAGTTCGCGCAGCGTAAGCTTTATTCGATCGACCAGATTCAATTCCTGCGTCCGGCGAACATCGCTGCGATCGGGCTCGAACCCGCCAAAACCATGGCCGACGTTGCTGACGTCCTGGCCAAGAACAAGATCGAGTTCCGTCGCAACAGCGCCGGTATCGATGCGCTGCAGGCCAATCCCGCACTCGTCACGGAGATCGGCAAGATTCTCGCGCGCAATCCCGACGAGGTCTTCATGTTCGCCGACCAGCCGCAGGGCGCACCGGCTCCCGTCATGTACGTTAACAAGGTGACCGACACCAAAATTCAGCCCTTCACCGGCGAACCCGCGATTACGTTCGCCCAACAGGTTTTGCAGCGTGAAAACATCCAGAAGTCGCTCGTCGAGAATTTGAAGTCGTTCAAGACGGCTTCGGATCCAAAGGTGAAATACGCCGCAGGATATGGTCCGCCGCCGGCCAAGCCGGCAGCCGGAGCGCCACCGGCGCTCGCCGCGCCCGCGGCACCTGCGGCGGCCCCCGCCTCGTAACAGCCGATGGCGGGGCGGCTGTCTCCGCCGATGTGGAGTGTCGATTTGGACCTCGTGCGGCCCATCCGGCACCTGCTGCCCCACTTCGCCGCCAATCGGCTCGGCGGACAGTCAGTGCTCGCGTTCGGCCTCAAGCTTTGGGGAGCGATCGCAAGTTTCGGTCTCAACTGGCTGATTGCGCGGCATTTCGGTCCGGCGGGAAGCGGCGAGTTCGGCATCGCGCTGACGACGCTGGCGATCACGTCGTACTGCGTCCTCGCAGGGCTAGATACGATCGTCGTCAGGACCGTCGCCGGCGATCTGGCCGAACACAAGACCGGCGCGGCACGCGGCGTCGTCGCCACCGTTGGCAGGGCAATCGCGATCGTCGGTCCGCTGGTGGCTGCGATTTTGTTCTTTCTCCGTGAGCCGCTTGCCACCCGGGTTCTCCATCAGCCGGGCATGGCGAGCATGCTTGGCATCATGGTATGGGCGATCGTGCCGCTGACGCTCCAGCGAATCGTCTCGGCGGCATTGCGCGCCTCGGGCAACGTGATGCAGTCGCAGGTTATCGATGGTCCGGCCGGGACGACGCTTGCAGCGGCGGGGTTGGCACTCGCCATCTGGGCCGGGCTCGCGCGAACGATGACCCTGCCTGCGGGACTGTATCTCGTCGGCGTGCTCGCGGGATCGGCGATGGGTTGGCTATGGTTCCGCAAGACGTCGCGCGCGTGGTCCGCAGCGGTGCCGCTCACGATCACGCCGCTGATCGTCGCCGGGCTACCAATCCTGTTGTCGAACCTCAGCCAGCTATTCACCGAATGGTACACGACGGTGTCGCTCGGGGCGCACTGGCCGGTAGAGGTCGTCGGGCAATACCGCGCCGCGTGGCAGTTCGTCATGCTGGCGGGTCTCGTCCAGATCGCGATGGAAGTGATCATCGGCCCGCGCATCGCCGCCGCGGCCCGAATCGGCGACACGAAGGCGATCGCACTTGTGGCACGCCGGATGGTCGGGCTGGTCCTGGTTCTCGCCGCACCCCTGTTCATCGTCATCTTCGCGGCACCGCAGTTTTTGCTCGGCCTTTTCGGACCGCGCTTCGTCGGCGGCAGTCTCGCGCTGCAGATCCTCGGGGTCGGTCAATTGGTCCGCCTGGCGTCGGGCCCGCTGGGCGTGATCCTCGTGATGACCGGCAATCAGCGGTGGGTGCTCGTTTATGCCGGCAGCGCGGTCGTGCTGTGCGTCGGCTTTGCCCTCTGGCTGATCCCCCTCTACGGCGCGGCGGGTGCAGCGGCAGCGACGGCGGCAGCGATCATCGGGCGCAACCTGATCGCGATCACGGTCGTTCATTTCGTGTTGCGGATCAACCTCTTCCGCCGGTCGGCTGCGTGACCCCCTCGCCCACGCTCGATCGCGTCGCTTTGGGCCAGTTGTGCACCGGTTGCGGCCTGTGCGCGAGTATCGGCGACGGCGCGATCGAGTTGGTGACGGTCGCCCCGGGTTTTACCCGCCCCCGCCAGCGTGCCGCCTTGACGGCGGGTCAGGAAGCCAAGATCGCGCAATGCTGCCCCGGAGTCGTGATCGACAATCGGTCCGCCGCGCCGCACGACGATGCGTTGTGGGGACCATGGTTTTTCACCGGCACCGGCCACGCGACCGACGAGGCATTGCGCCAGCAGGCATCGTCGGGCGGGGTCATTTCGGCGTTGCTGACTCACGCCCTCGCGACGGGTGCCGTCGACTATATCGTCGAGACCGGGATGGACCCCCGCCGACCGCTCGGCAACGTCGCCGTCACCGCGCGGACGCCGAGCGACGTGTCTGCCGCTGCAGGATCGCGCTACGCCAGCTCGTCGCCCTTGGCCGACATCTCGACGATGCTCGACGCTCCCGGGCGCTTTGCCTTCGTCGGCAAGCCCTGCGACGTGTCGGCGCTTCGCGCGCTCGCCCGGATCGATCCGCGAGTCGATGCCAAAGTGTCGCTGATGTTCGCTTTTTTCTGTGCCGGTGTGCCGAGCGGCGACGGTGCCCGACGCATCCTTGCGGCAATCGAAGCGCCCGCGGACGAGGTGACCGCCTTCCGCTATCGCGGCGACGGTTGGCCCGGGAGCGCGACCGCGACGCTCGCCGACGGCTCGACGCGCAGCATGAGCTATCACGACAGTTGGGGGAAAATCCTGTCGAAGGAGATCCAGTTCCGCTGCAAGATCTGTCCCGATGCCGTCGGCGGCGCGGCCGACATCGCCTGCGCCGACGCGTGGTACGGCGACGCGAAGGGCTATCCGAGCTTCGAGGAGCAGGCGGGGCGCAGCCTGGTGATGGCACGGACCGCTGTCGGCGATACATTGCTGCGTGCAGCTGTCGCTGCTTCGGCGGTAATGGTCGACCCGCTCGATCCCGGCGAGATCAACCGGATGCAACCGTCGCAAGTCCGTCGTAAGCGCGAACTTCTCGCCCGCCTTGCGGCCACGAAGGTTGCGGGTCGTCCGGTGCCCCGCTATCGCGGCGTCGGGATGCTCGCCGCGGCGCGTCAAGCGCCGGTTATGCAGCACGCGCGCGCCTTTGCCGGGCTGGTTCGGCGACTGGCGCTGCGTCGAACTTAGGAGGCGGCATGGCGCGACGGGGAATAATTCTGGCCGGTGGCTCGGGGACACGGCTGTATCCATTGACCAAGCCGGTCAGCAAACAGCTTATGCCGATCTACGACAAGCCGATGATCTATTACCCGCTATCGGTGCTGATGTTGGCGGGCATCCGCGAGGTGTTGATCATCACGACCCCGACGGATGCCGGCGCATTCCGGCAGCTGCTCGGCGATGGGGCGGACTGGGGTATGGCGATTACCTACGCCGTCCAGCCCGAGCCGAAGGGGTTGGCGCAGGCTTATCAGATCGGCGCCGATTTTGTCGGCGATGCGCCGTCGACACTCATCCTCGGCGACAACATCTTTTATGGGCACGGCCTCCCCGAGCTCCTTCGGACCGCCGATGCGCGACCCGACGGAGCGACCGTCTTCGGCTACTACGTCAAGGACCCGACCGCCTATGGGGTCGTGTCGTTCGACGCCGCGGGCCGCGCCGCGACGATCGAGGAAAAACCGGTCGCGCCCAAGTCGAACTACGCGGTCACCGGCCTGTATTTCTACGACGGTACCGCGGTCGCACGGACGCGTGACATCCGCCCCTCACCGCGCGGCGAGCTCGAGATCACCGATCTCAACCGCGCCTACCTCGACGACGGCGCGCTAGCGGTCGAGCTGATGGGCCGCGGCTTCGCCTGGCTCGACACCGGCACCCACGGCTCGCTGCTCGACGCCGGGCTTTACGTCCGGATCGTCGAGGAGCGGCAGGGACTGAAGATCTGCTGCCCCGAGGAAATCGCGTGGCGCCAGGGCTTCATCGACGCCGAGCAGCTTGCCCGCATCGCGCAACCGCTGCGCAAGAGCGGCTACGGCGAATATTTGCTCGACCAGTTGCGGACGGCGGCGTGAAGGTCGTCGAGACCGATCTGCCCGGCGTCAAGTTGATCACGCCACGCGTGTTCGGCGATAACCGCGGCTTCTTCCTCGAAAGCTGGAACGCCAAGACCTTTGCCGACGCCGGGCTCGATGTCGAGTTCGTGCAGGACAATCATAGCCGCTCGGCGGAGGGCGTTCTGCGCGGTCTCCATTACCAGTTGGCTAATCCGCAGGGCAAATTGGTGCGCGTGACGATCGGACGGGTCTTCGATATCGCGGTCGACCTGCGCCGGTCGAGCCCGCATTTCGGGCGCTGGATCGGGTACGAATTGTCGGCGGAAAACAAGGCGATGCTGTGGGTGCCGCCGGGATTTGGCCACGGCTTCGTCGTGCTCAGCGAAACGGCCGATTTCCTGTACAAATGCACGACGGCGTACGATCCCGCCGACGAGCGCGCGATCCGCTGGGACGATCCGGCGCTCGGCATCGATTGGCAGCTTGACGGGACACTACCGCTGCTGTCGGCGAAGGATGCTGCGGCAACCTCGTTCGCCGATGCCGAGGTTTTCCCATGAGGGCATTGATCGCCGGATCGGACGGGCAGCTCGGGCGCGCGCTTCAGGCGACTGTCCCCCCCGGGGTCACCATCATCGCACCACCCGAAGCCGACTTCGACATCACGAACGCTGACACCGTCCGTGCGGTCGCCGTCGATGCACGACCCGATATCGTCATCAACGCCGCCGCCTATACTGCCGTCGACCGGGCGGAGACCGACGAGGCCACCGCCCGCCGGGTCAATGTCAATGCAGTCGGCACCCTTGCTGCCGCCGCCCGCATCGCCGGCGCCCGCTTCGCGCATGTCTCAACCGACTTCGTGTTCGACGGGACCGCCCACCTCCCCTATCCGCCTGACGCAGTGCCCAACCCGCTCGGCGCTTACGGTCGAACCAAGCTCGACGGCGAGCTCGCGGCCGCCGAATTCCACCCGACGCCGCTGATCGTGCGAACGGCGTGGGTCTACGCTGCGGTCGGCAAGAATTTTGTCGCGACGATGCTTCGGCTCATGCGGGATCGCCCTGAAATCAAGGTTGTCGCCGATCAGATCGGTACGCCGACCCACGTCCCGACGCTGGCGCGTGCACTATGGAGCTTGATCGACGGTGGCCGCAGCGGGACGTTCCACGTGACCGACGCCGGGGTCGCATCATGGTACGACTTCGCCGTCGCGATCCACGACGAGGCCCTCGCCATCGGATTGCTGAGAACACCCGCGACGATCCTGCCAATCCGGACCGAAGACTATCCGACCGCCGCGCGCCGCCCGGCGTTCGGTGTGCTCGACAAAACGGCGACTTGGGCGATCACCGGCCCGGCGCGGCATTGGCGAGCAGAATTGCGCGATTGCCTCGTCAAAATTAAGGACGCCGAATGAGATTGCTCGTCACCGGCGGCGCCGGTTTCATCGGGGTGAATTTCGTCCGCTACTGGCGCGACCGGCGTCCCGGCGATACCATCATCATACTCGACGCCCTGACATATGCCGGAAACCGGGCGAGCTTGGCCGGAATCGACGCCGAGTTCGTCCACGGCGACATCCGCGACGAAATGCTCGTCGAGCGACTCCTCCTCGACCGGGCAATCGACACGCTCGTTCACTTCGCCGCCGAAAGCCACGTCGATCGCTCGATTCATGGTCCCGACGCCTTCATCGACACCAATATTCTTGGCACTCACAGCCTGCTGAAAGTCGCGCGGACCGTCTGGCTGTCGGGAAGCGGCACACCTCACCGATTCCATCACGTCTCGACCGACGAGGTGTACGGGACGCTTGCGGCGACCGATCCAGCGTTCAGCGAAATTACCCCCTACGCGCCCAACTCGCCGTATTCGGCAACGAAAGCGGCGTCGGATCATCTCGTCCGGGCCTATCACCACACCTACGGCCTGCAGGTCACGACGTCGAACTGTTCGAATAATTATGGGCCGTATCAGTTTCCCGAAAAATTGATTCCGCTGTTCCTGATCAATGCGCTCCACGGACGACCGTTGCCGATTTACGGCGACGGCCTGCAGGTGCGGGACTGGCTCCACGTCGAAGACCATTGCCTCGGCATCGATCTGGTGATCGCCAAGGGCGTTGTCGGCGAAACTTATAACGTCGGCGGCGGAGCGGAGCTTGCCAACCTCACGGTGATCGATACGCTATGTGCCGCAGTCGACGACGCCTTCGCGCGCGACGCGACACTCGCTGAGCGGTTTCCCGATGCCGCCGCCGCCAAGGGCCAACCCACGGCGAGCCTCAAAACTACGGTCGCCGATCGTCCAGGGCACGATCGCCGCTATGCGATCGACGCGAGCAAGATCAGCAACGAGCTCGGCTATGCCCCGCAACGCAGCTTTGCGCAGGGCTTCGCGGCGACGCTGGCCTGGTATCTCGATAACGAGGATTGGTGGCGGAGCGTAATCGACGGCAGCTACCGCGATTGGGTCGCGACCAACTACGCTGGCCGCTGAACCTCCGGTCAGGCCGCGGCCGCCATATCCGTCAGCGCCGTACGCACCGCGCCGATCGCGGAGTTTGCCTGAATTCCGTCCGGACCACCGGCCTGCGCCATGTCGGGACGACCCCCGCCGCCTTGACCACCGATCGCAGCAGCGGCGATCCGCACGAGATCGACAGCGTTGTAACGTGTCACCTGATCGTCGGTGACGCCGACCGCGACCGTCGCCCGACCATCGTTTACCGCGACGAAGACGACGATGCCGCTGCCAAGCCGCTTTTTAGCATCGTCGACCAAGCCACGCAGACTCTTTGCGTCAAGCCCATCGAGCACCTGGCCGAGAAACCCCGTACCTGCGATCACTTCGCTTGCGGGTACTGCATCGGGGGTCCCCCCGAGCGTCGCGGCGCGCTTCGCCTCGACGAGCTCCCGTTCGAGTCGGCGGCGATCCTCGATCAACGCCGCGACGCGCGCGGGGACCTCGTCGGGCCGCGCCTTGAGCGTGGTCGCCGCCGCTTTGAGCCGATCTTCCTGATCGGTCAAAAATAGCCGCGCCGCTTCGCCCGTCAGCGCCTCGATGCGCCGCACCCCGCTCGCGACCGCACCTTCAGCGATGATCTTGAATAACCCGATCTCGCCGAGCGCGGCGACGTGCGTCCCGCCACAAAGCTCGGTCGAGAAATTGGCGTCGTCGGCACGGCCCATGGCGAGAACGCGAACCTCGTCGCCGTACCTCTCGCCGAACAATGCCATCGCTCCCGCTGCGATCGCCGCATCGGGCGACATCAAGCGGGTTGTGACCGGCGTGTTCTCGCGGATGTGGCGGTTCACATCGGCTTCGACCGCGTTAAGTTCGTCGCGCGGTAGCGCTCGGGAATGACTAAAGTCGAACCGGAGCCGTTCAGGTGCGACGAGCGACCCCTTCTGGGTGACATGGCTCCCGAGCCGTTCGCGCAGCGCCGCATGCAGAAGGTGGGTCGCCGAATGATTGGCGCGGAGCTGCGCCCGCCGCTCCGGGTCGATCGCGAGCGTTACCGTATCGCCAACCGAAACGGTTCCCGTAGTAACCGTGCCGAGATGAACATGTAGCTTGCCGAGTTGCTTGGCGGTATCTTCGACCGTGAAGCGCATCGCGTCACCCGCCGTAATCGAGCCCGCGTCGCCCGCCTGTCCGCCCGACTCGGCGTAGAACGGAGTCTGGTTCGTCACGATCGCGGCCGCTTCGCCCGCGACTGCGACGGCGGTACGCGTCCCCTCCCTGACGATCGCGACGACCTGCCCCTGCGCGCGATTGCTGGCGTAGCCGGTGAACTCGGTCGCACCGGCTTCCTCGAGGATATCGAACCAGACCGTTGCCGATGCGGTCTGGCCCGACCCGGTCCACGCCGCCCGCGCCACCCGCCGCTGCTCGGCCATCGCCACATCGAAACCGGTGCGGTCGACTGCGATCCGTTGCGAACGCAGTGCATCCTCGGTCAGATCGTACGGAAAACCGAATGTGTCGTAGAGCTTGAAGGCGACCGCACCCGGCAACGTGTCGCCTGGTTTTAGCGTCGTGGTCGCCTCGCGAAGAAGGCGCAGGCCATTCGACAAAGTCGAGAGAAACCGCGTCTCTTCGAGCTCGAGCGTCGCTTCGATCAGTGACTGGGCCCGCACAAGTTCGGGGTAAGCCGACCCCATCTCGTCGACGAGAGCCGGCACGAGCCGGTGCATCAGGGGGTCGCGGGCACCGAGCAACTGAGCGTGACGCATCGCCCGGCGCATGATTCGGCGCAGGACATAACCGCGCCCGTCGGCGGCAGGCAAAACGCCGTCGGCGATGAGAAAACTACTGGCGCGGAGATGGTCGGCGATCACGCGGTGCGAGACGCGGGTGTCGGCAGTGACCGCGACGGTGTACGCATCGCGGCTGACTTGGTCGCGACTTGCGTCGATCAGATTGCGAAACGTGTCGGTGTCGTAATTATCGTGGACGCCCTGTAGCACCGCGGCGATGCGTTCGAGACCCATGCCGGTATCGATCGACGGTCGTGGCAGTTCGAGGCGGGTGACCGCGTCGACCTGCTCGTATTGCATGAACACGAGATTCCAGATTTCAACGAAGCGGTCGCCGTCCCCGTCAGGGGATCCTGGTGGTCCACCGGGAATATGGTCGCCGTGGTCGAAGAAAATCTCGCTACACGGACCGCATGGGCCCGTCTCGCCCATCGACCAGAAATTGTCGCTGCTCGCGATCCGGATGATCCGGTGGTCGGAAAGCCCGGCGATCCGCTGCCACAACGCAAACGCTTCATCGTCGGTGTGATAGACGGTGACAATCAGCCGGTTCGGATCAAGTCCCCAATCGCGGGTTAGTAAAATCCACGCGTGCTCGATCGCTTGCGCCTTAAAATACTGGCCGAACGAGAAATTTCCGAGCATCTCGAAAAACGTGTGATGGCGCGCGGTGTAGCCGACATTATCGAGATCGTTATGCTTGCCCCCCGCCCGCACACATTTTTGGGCCGACGTCGCCGTGGTATACGGACGGCTCTCCTGCCCCGTGAAGACGTTTTTGAACGGCACCATCCCGGCGTTCACGAACATCAGCGTCGGGTCATTTTCTGGAACCAGTGGCGCCGACGGCACGATGCGATGTCCGGCATCGCCGAAATAATCGAGAAATGAACGCCTGATATCGTTGGTCGTGGTCATGCTGACGAACCTAGGCGAGCGAGCCGTGCTTCTCAAGCATACCCCGCTCGCCCGTTCGATCACATCTCGCCGTCGCCACCATCGTCGTTGGCGGAGGGGCCGACCATCAGCGCCTCGCCGATACCCGCGGCATTGTCGCGGACCGCCTTCTCGATGCGATCGCGAACGTCGGGGTTTTCCTTGAGATACTTCTTTGAATTCTCGCGACCCTGGCCGATGCGTATCGAATCGTAGCTGAACCACGCGCCCGATTTTTCGACGACGCCCGCCTTGACGCCGAGATCAAGGATCTCGCCAATCTTGGAGATACCTTCGCCGTACATGATATCGAACTCGACCTGCTTGAACGGCGGCGAGACCTTGTTCTTGACGACCTTGACGCGCGTCGTGTTGCCGACGACCTCGTCGCGATCCTTGATCTGCCCGGTCCGGCGGATGTCGAGGCGGACGCTCGCATAGAACTTCAATGCATTGCCCCCCGTCGTCGTCTCGGGATTGCCGTACATCACGCCGATCTTCATCCGCAGCTGGTTGATGAAGATCACGATGCAGCGCGAACGGCTGATCGAGCCCGTCAGTTTGCGGAGCGACTGGCTCATCAGGCGCGCCTGAAGGCCGACATGACTGTCGCCCATCTCACCTTCGATTTCGGCACGCGGGACGAGGGCTGCAACCGAATCGATCACCAGCACGTCGATCTCGTTCGACCGGACAAGCGTGTCGACAATCTCGAGCGCCTGTTCTCCGGTATCAGGTTGCGACACGATCAACTCGTCGATGTTGACGCCGAGCTTCTTCGCATAGGCCGGGTCGAGGGCATGCTCGGCATCGACAAATGCAGCGGTCCCGCCATTTTTCTGCGCCTCGGCGATCGCGTGGAGCGCGAGCGTTGTCTTTCCCGAACTTTCCGGGCCGTAGATCTCGATCACCCGCCCGCGTGGCAGCCCACCGATCCCAAGCGCGATATCGAGGCCAAGCGATCCGGTCGGACTGCTCTCAATCTCCATCGTCGCCCGCGACCCCAGCTTCATCACCGAGCCCTTGCCAAAGGCGCGGTCGATCTGTGCCAGCGCCGCCTCAAGCGCCTTCGCCTTGTCCATGTCGCCCCCAACAATCTTCAACGCCGCCGCCATCGCCCGTCTCCCTGCCAAGTCAGGTGTCGGTCGTACCATCTCTGTTCTAATAGAACAAGCAGAGAACTCAGCCTATTTTGTCGAGCGCCGACTCAACGGTGTCGAAGGCATACGGCTTCTCAAGCACCGGTACCCCAACGAACATCGCAGGCAACGAATCGCGGTGCGATCCGGTCGCGAAGATGATTGCCGTGCCCGCGGCTTGCAACTTCTCGGCGAGCGGGAACACTGGATCGCGGCCGAGATTGACGTCGAGAATTGCAAGGTCGAACCCGCCCGCGGCGATCGCGGCATCTGCCTCGGCGTAGGACGCCGGGGTCGAAGTCACAGTATGCCCGAGCATGTCGAGCATGTCTTCGAGCACCATCGCGATCAGCACTTCGTCCTCGACGATCAAAACCCGCCGCGAAATCGTCGCGATCGACGAAGCGACTGAACGGTTACTCACCGCGGCTGCAGGATCATAGGCACGCACCATCGATAGATGGCAGTCCGACGGTGTCAAGCGGCAACGCGGCCAGCGCGGCATGCACCGCGTCGAGGAGATCGTCGACCGCGAAAGGCTTCGGAAGAAAGACGACGCCGGCACGGTCGAGCGCGCGTCGCTGGGGTGGGTCGGCATACCCCGACATCAGGACGACTGGCAGCGTCGGGTGATGCTGCCGCGCACGTTGAAAGAGGTCGACCCCGTCCATCCCCGGCATCACCACATCCGAAATTAGAAGGTCGAATGGCGTATCGTCGCTCTCGATCAAGTCGAGCGCCGCCATCGCGTCCGCAACCGCGACAACGCCAAGGCCGTGGCGACGGAGCGCTCGCTCGACCACCAGGCGAACAGCGTTGTCGTCCTCGACGAGGAGAGCCGTGGCGGTCAGCGGCGGGCGGATCGCTGGCACGCGGCCGGTCGTCGGCGGCGGGGGGGACGCGCTTGCCGGAAGATACACCACGAAGCACGTGCCACCCTCGGGCCGTGCTTCGGCAAAGACGAAGCCATCGGTCTGTTTGACGATGCCATAGACGGTGGACAGTCCGAGCCCCGTCCCCTGCCCGACCGGCTTGGTCGTGAAAAACGGTTCGAAAATCTTTGCAGCGATCTCCGGGGCGATTCCCGACCCGGTATCGCTCACCCCGATCGCGACCAGATCGATCGACGGGATAATCCGGCGCCCCAGCGCGGCGACATCGGCGGCGGGAACGCTCCGCGTCTCGATCGTCAGGCAACCCCGGCCCGCCATCGCGTCGCGCGCATTGACCGAGAGGTTCACCAGCACCTGCTCGAGCTGCCCCGGGTCGGCACGTACCGCGATCGCCCCGCCATGATTGGTCACGATGAGTTCGATGTCGGGACCAATCAACTGTCGCAGCAGCGGTTGGAGACTCTCGACAACCGCCGCGACGTCAAGAATTTGTGGTCGCAATGTTTGCTGACGTGCGAAAGCGAGTAGCTGGCGGACGAGATTGGCGGCCCGATTGCCGTTCTGCCGGACCTGCTCGATATCGTCGAAATCCAGACTCCCCGGCGGATTGCGCGCCAGAAGCTGGTCGCATAGTCCGAGGATTGCTGTCAGGATGTTATTGAAATCGTGCGCGATGCCGCCGGCGAGCTGCCCGACCGCCTGCATCTTGGTTGCCTGCGCGACCTGACGTTCGAGCCGAACCTGTTCGCGGATGTCGCGGACCGCGATCAGCGCGGCGAACCCCCAGTTCGCCGGCGCCGGCGCGATCGTCACCACGACGGTTTCGTCGGGCCGTGCCGCGAGCCGCAGCCGCACCTCCTGCCCGTCGGTCGAACCGTCGAGCAGCTGTACGATCGACCGGGCGAGTTGCGCGCGGTCATCCTCGACGGCGAGCGCGAGGATGCCGTCTCCCGTCGTGCAATCGCAACCCACGGTTTCGTCGAACACCGCATTCGTCCGGACGCACTGCCCACCGCGGTCGAGCAGCGCAAGGCCGAGCGGCAGCAGGTTCATCACGGCGAGGGTATTTGCGCTTGCGCCGACGCTGAACGGGGGTGGATGCTTAACTATAGCGTTGCTCCAGCCACGGATCGGCGATGTTGTGATAGCCGCGTGTCTCCCAAAAGCCGGGGTGATCCGCCGCGACGAACTCGATCGCCTTGAGCCATTTCGCCGACTTCCACAGATAATAGCGCGGGACGATCAGGCGAACAGGCCCGCCATGTTCGCGGCTGATCGGCGCGCCGTC